>JAEDNB010000227.1 GCA_016302725.1 Lentisphaeria bacterium | reverse complement strand
TGTCGCCCTTGAAGCCGGGCTCGGTCTCCGCAATGGTCTTCTCCACGAAGATGGGGAGGGTGATGTCGATGGGGCGGCCATTGAAGAAGAGGATCTGGCACTCCATGTCGTCGTCCAGGAAATACTTGTTGCGTCCCAGGACCTTTTCGTCCACGCGCACATCCTCGTTGGTCTGGGGGTCGATGAAGATGTAGACCCCGTCTCCCTCGTCATAGGAGAAATTGACCGTCTTTTCGGCCAAGTCGGGCTGGTCGATCTTGTCGCCGGGGCGGTAGGCCTTCTCGGTGGTGGAGCCGGTCAGCATATTGCGCATCTTGCAGCGGTAGATGGCCTGTCCCTTCCCGGGCTTCATGAAATCGTATTCGGTGATGAGGTAGGGGTCCCCGTCAATCTGGACCTTGAGCCCCTTACGCAAATCGGAAACATCGAACGGCATGGCAGTGTTCTCCTTATTACAGTTTACATTGTAAAAACTTACATGGCCACGGCGGGGAGCCTCCCGGGGCATTCCCGCCCGGCCTGTGCGCAAATGCCTTAAAATAGTGCGATTATGAAAATTTACAATCTCAAGGCGGAGGAATGGGAGGAGGCAGTCCGCCGGCTTCAGGAACGCCTGGAATACCGCTTCCGACAGCCGGAACGCCTCCGGCTGGCCGTGACACACTCCAGCTATGCGGCGGAGTCCGCCGTCCCCTCCTGCCCGTGGAACGAGCGCCTGGAGTTCCTGGGGGACGCAGTCCTCCAGCTGGCCATCTCCCAGAGGCTGTTCCAGGAGTTCCCCCAGGCCCAGGAGGGGGAACTCACCCGGGCGCGCTCCGTCCTGGTGGACGAGGCCGCCAACGCCAGAAACGCCTGCGCCCTGGGACTGCCCGACCTCCTGCTCCTGGGAAAGGGCGAAGCGGCCACCGGGGGCCGGCAACGCCCCTCCATCCAGGGGGATCTCTTCGAGGCCTTCCTGGGGGCGCTCTTCCTGGACGGGGGCATGGAGGAGGTGCAGCGGCTCCTCCAGGGGCTCTATCCCTCCCTGGAGAAGGCCGTGGGGGAGGCCGAACGGAATGACAACCCCAAGGGGGCGCTCCAGCAGCTCTGCCAGGCGCGCCACCATGCCCCGCCCCGCTACCAGAGCCTCTCCTCCACAGGCCCCCACCACGCACCGCGGTTCCAATGCCAGGTGACCATCCCGGAGAGGCCGGCCCCCTTCCCGGGGGAGGGCGCCTCCAAAAAGGAGGCGGAACGCCAGGCCGCCCAGGCCGCCCTGGCCTGGATGGCGCAGCAATCCACCCCCCAATCCACCCCATGACCCCCTCCCACACGCCGCCGCCACGCCCACGCCCAGTGCTCCTGGATACGGATTGGTTCACCGACGTGGACGATGTCATGGCCCTCCGGGCCCTCCTCCGGCTGCAGGAACGCCGCTTTGTCCGCCTTCTGGGCGTCTGCCTCAACGCCGTCTTCCCGGAAAGCGTCCGTTCCGTAGACGCCTTTCTCCTGGCCCATGGGGTGGACGTGCCCGTCGCCATCACCCGCCGGGACATCCAGGAGCCCTCCTACGGCCCCAGTTACCAGAGGCGGCTGGCCACCCTGCCCTCGAAATACCAGGGGAACGAGGAGGCCGCCCACCCCGTCCCCTTCTACCGTTCCCTCCTGGCCGGCTCCCCGGAGCCCCTCCACCTCCTCTCCATCGGCTTCACGGAGAATCTCGCCGACCTCCTGGACAGCCCCCCGGACAGCCTCTCCCCCCTGACGGGAAGGGAGCTGGTCGCCCAGAAGTGCGCCCATCTCTGGATGATGGCGGGGAAATGGCCCACGGGCAGGGAATACAATGTGGCCGGCTCCCAGGGAAACCCCCGCCTCATCGCTCCCTTTGCCGCCATCCTCCAGCATTGGCCCACCCCCGTCACCTTCCTGGGATTCGAAGTGGGAAACACCGTCCTCGCCGGCATCGGCCTCCCCCAGGACGACCTCCTGAACATCGCCATGGAGGAGTATCACCGGCATCCCCGCTACGCCCTGGGCGGCGCGAACCTGCCCCCCCCGCGCCACAAGACGCATTTCTGCTGGGATCCCCTCCTCGTCCTCCTGGCCGCAGGGGTGGTCTCCCCGGAAAACGGAGGCTACCGCGCCGTCCGGGGAACCGCCTCCCTGAATCCCCAGACCGGGGAAAACGACTTCCTCCCCCAGGACAACGGCCCGCACCGGTATGTGGTCAAAAACCACCCCGACGAAGAGTATGCGCAGTGGCTGGAGCCCTGGCTCCACCCCTGAACCTCCCCGGGAAGGCCCCGGGGCTTCGTCCCTTCCCCCCAGAAAGGCGTTCCCCTGAACGGGCGCGGAGGCCCCGAAGCCCCCCCCTTGGCATGGCCTCTTCCCGGCCAGGAGGCGCGGGAGGGGTCACTTTGTGCGCAGGTTCCCCGCCGTCCCCCGGCGCCAGGTCTCCCGGTATTCGCGGGGGGTCACCCCATAGTATTTCCGGAAGACGACGCAGAAGTAGTTTCCGTCCTGGAATCCGCATTGCCGGGCGATTTCCCCGACTTTGAGATCGCGGTATTTCAGGCAGGCCTCGGCCTCCACCAGGCGCTGTTCCGTCAGCAGTTCCTTGAAATTCCTGCCGGTGACGGATTTCAGGAGGGTGCACAGGTAGTTGGGGGTGACGTGGCAGGCCTCGGCCGCCTCCTGGAGGCGCAGGTCCTCCCGGTAGCGCAGGGCAATCAGGTTCCTCACGATATTGCAGTACTCCCTCTTGGCATGCTGCTTGGAGTCCGCCAGCGCCGCCGCCTCCGCCAACTGGAGTTCGCATTGGAGGAACCGGGCGAAAAAGGAGGCCGCCGACGCCAGCTCGGGAATCTTCCCCCGGTCCAGGAGTGCCAGGGGAAAGCCCGTGTATTCCCTGGATTTCTGGCGCCAGACAGGATGG
>JAEDNB010000226.1 GCA_016302725.1 Lentisphaeria bacterium | reverse complement strand
TGTCCACCACTTCCTGGCTCATGCCCAGGGCCACCAGACGACGGCGCTGCACCAGACAACGGCGACGCTTCTCCACGCCGGTCTTGCGGGGACGGACCTCGTTCTTATTCCGGAAAGTACTCGTTGCCATAATGGGAAATCTCCAACGATAGGGTTATGTATGAGTATGAAGGAAAGGGGGTTGCCTTCTGCCGACGGGCAAAGGCATGGAAAGCGGAAAAGTGTCATAATATAGCGACCCATGCAGGGTTTTCAAGAAAGCCCCCCCTGGACAAGACAGACACGGGGACACGGCGGCACGGAGGGCACAGAGGTGCAGAGCCTGCTGCGCATGCTCCGCACCCGGGAAGGATTCCCGATTTCAACAATCGAAAAACAACCCCGTTTGGCCCATGCGCAGCATGGACCAAACCTCCGCGCACGACCTGTTTCCTCTCTAATACAGACATCAGCGAGGCACTACTACACTAGCCCATCTTGCCCCCTTGCGGGGGCTGGATAGGGGAAGTCCTCATGCCCCCGTAGGGATGGCAGGCCAGAAACGACGGGGGTGAGGCGTCAGCGAGTCCCCCAGGAATGGAGGATTTCTTCTGTGGGAACCCCCAGATCTCCTTATCCCTTCCCGCTATTTTCCCTCCTTTCCCTTTCGGTGCCCCAGCCATAGGGCTCCACCGAGGAAGAAGAGAGCGCATATTCCCAGGAAGCCCCCCGCCCCCCCCAGAGGACTCCGTCGGAAGCGCCCCCACCAAAGCCTCCAGGGATTCGTCCACCGATGGGGGCGCAGATTCCGTCGATACTCCTCGTATTTTCCCAGGAACTCTTCCAGGGTGCAAGGCATTCCCGGATTTTCCACCTCTCCTGCGCGGAAATCGGAGACCACCACCCCTTTTGTGGCGAAATCCAGTCCGGCGAGCACCTTTCGGGAGAGTTCCCTTCCCCGGAGATCCATCTCTGTTCGGGCGAGTACCAGCCCTGTCTTCTGATCCACCAGGAAGAGATAGAAGAAGGGGCGATTCTGATAGAATCCGCAGTGGACATCCTCCAATTCCTTTCGGGAATAGGAAAAGAGGGGCATTTCCCGGAATTGTTCCAGAGCCTTTCCCTCCTGGGTCACGCTGAACTGATACCGCCAGGTTTTGCGATTCTGGTAGGTGGTCTCCTTGCGCGTCCAGCGTCCCAGGGACAATTCCTGGGCAGGCATGGGCTCCCACATTCGTGGGAAATGGCGGAGGAGAGGGAAATCCTCAAGGGCAAACCAGTGCCCATCAAAACTTCCATACACCCCTTGGGGCAACTCCAGAAAAACGCAGTGGGGTTCTTTCCCCCTGGGGAAAAACTCCATCTTCCGCAAGACATCTCCCGAGGGGAGCCCCAACTGGGCGTAGCGCCCAGACTCCCCATGGAACGCCTCCAGCAACTCCTTCTCCCGCAAATCGCAAACAAAAGAGGCGTGACGAGACTCTTCCATGTGCTGGAGCCACTGTCCTTCCCAGGATTCTTCCGCTTCTCCCTCCCCTCCGGCAAGGGACGCTGGGAGAAAGAACATTCCCAGAAGACAGAGAAGAGGCAAAAGAGAGGAGAATCGAATACTCATCTGTGGGGCCTCCTGGAAAAAGGGACAGAATTGGGCGGGATGGGAGTGGGGCTTTGGGGGCTATATCCGTGCCTGGGAAGTGAGGGAGAGGTGGATCCGGTCCGACTCCCAAATGCGCCGGTAGGGTTCTCCTCCATAGCGGACATCCTCCAAAACGGTCTCCCGCCCATTCTCCAGAAGACGGATTCGGAGGCGGATCTCTCCGGGCACCTGAGAATTTTCCCGCACCAGGTCCATGCGCAAATACTCTTGTCCAGACGCCCCGGTGTACACATGCCCCATGGGATGACCCTCCTTCCCGGAAGGCAACGTCAATTTCTCCCTGGTGATGATCTCCTCCAAGGGGATGAAATCCAGAATCATCGACTCCCGGGTTACGTGGGGATACTGGGGGAAAAGGCGCACCACCACCATGGGGCGCTCCAGCCTGGCGGCCAGGTCCCTTTCCTCCCGTTCACGGCACCCGCAAAAGAAAAGAATCCCCAGAAAACCAAACAAAACCAGGAACCAGCCCCGAAGAAACGACCCCATCTTCTTCCTCCTTGTTGGCCAATCATGACCCCGGAAAAACCAGGCTCACCTCAAATCAGCTTCCACGGCGTCCCGCCTGGAACGCTCTACCAGAAACCCACTCTCTCCCTCCTGGAGCTAAAACACCAAGAGGAAAAGAAAAAGAGGAAAAACACCTACTCAACTGACCTTATTGCCGACAAAGTGCGGAGAAAAAGAATTACTCCTTTCCATCATGCTCACTTTCTGAACACGGAATATCATTAATTATTGTTACAATTATTGCTTGAGCAGCATCTATCTCTCCGTTCTCATCGTATGAGCCTTGAACGAGAAACTGCTTTCCCCGTTCAACCTTACCATTTCCTCGGCCATTATGTGTTCCTCCCTTTCGTCCCGGAATCACGCAATCAAACTCCATGTCAGTGTATAACGTATCCAAAACAGGATCGTTCGACCAATTCTCAGATTCAGGAACGAATCTCAACCAATCCTCATCTTTATCAACGCAAATATGAATATAGAGAACTGCCCTTCTATCTGCATCTCCACAATAATTTGCAACCAATTGGCTAGAAAAGGAGTCCAACACAACGGCCTTTACAGGGACAACATAACAAAACACCAGGCACGACAGAAAAAAGCAACCAAGCTTCTTCTTCATTCCCATTTCCTCCATGCTTATTCGTTCCAACACAAAGATTTTGGTCCACTCCACGCATGAGAAAGTCGGTACGTCACCGATAGGGATAATATATCGTGATTGTCAAAAAAAGGCAGATTCTGAAAAAACTGTCTGTGTGGAAGGTAA
>JAEDNB010000025.1 GCA_016302725.1 Lentisphaeria bacterium | reverse complement strand
CCTTTGACCGCGACCGCAAGCCCTTTGGGCATGGGGGCGAGGGGCGTGGCGAGCGTCGGAATTTCCGTTCTGGGCGTCCTCCCCGTTCCTGGAGGTAGTCCCCTGGGGGGATTGCCGTCCCGTCGTCCCGTCGTCGTAGTGTCCCGGTGCGTCCCTCCCTGGAGTAGGGGGAGGGACGTCATCCTGTGAGGGCGTGGTGTATTTTGGGGGGGCGGGAGAATTCGGGGGCTTTAGGAGAACCGTCTGTTGTCGGAAGGACGTCAGGGCATGTCAGAGTCGAGCCGTCGGAGCAAGGAGAGCGTGCGGGGGGAGGAGCATTCCCTGCAGGTGCTGGGGTATTTCCAGTTGCTGGAGGAGATTGGGGAGCATGCCCAGAGTGCGGGGGGGCGCAGGCGTGTTTTGGCCTTGCGTCCCCGCTATGTCCTGGAGGAGATTCAGGCGCGTCGTGGGCTCTACGAGGATTTGATGAAGTTGGAGGAGAGCGCCTGCGGCCTTCCCTTCCTGGGGGCGGAGGAATTGGGGACGGTCCTGCTGCGTGTCCAGCCTTCCGACGCCATCCTGGATGGCGGGGAGCTCCGCCTATGCCTTTCCCACCTTCAGGTGGCGTGGGAGGTGGAGAATTTCCTTCAGGAGTCCCAGGTGCAGGGGCTGTCCTCCTTGCAGGAGTGCGCCCGGGACCTGGATTCCTGCGGGCCGCTCCGGGAGTCTCTTTTGCGTTCCCTGGACAACGACGGGAGCCTGTTGGACCGCGCCAGCGACCGTCTTTGGGAGTTGCGCCGAAGCCGGGCCTCCGCGGAGCGCCGTTTGCAGCGCACCCTGGAGGAACTGATTCACGACGCCTCCCTGGAGGGGGTGCTTCGGGAGCGTTTTGTCACCCAGCGCAATGGCCGGTACGTGGTTCCCGTGCGTCGGGACGCCCCTGCCCGGATGCCTGGCCTGGTCCATGATGTCTCCTCCACTGGGCAGACCCTTTTTGTGGAGCCTTCCTGCACCCTTGCCCTGGGGAACGAACTCACCACCCTGGTGGCGGAGGAGCGGGAAGAGTGCCGCCGGATCCTGGCCGCCTTGTCGGCGGGGGTCCGGGAGAGGCTGTCCGTCTTCCGGAGAAACGGGGAGATCCTGGAGGAGTTGGATGCGGCGGCGGCGGTCGCCCGCTGGGGCGGGGAGTATTCCTGCGTTTTGCCGGCCTTCGGGGGCTTCCTGAAATTGGAGTATGCCCGCCATCCCCTGCTGGAATCCCAGTTCCGCCGGGAGGGCGCGGGGCGCAAGGTGGTCCCCCTGGAACTCCAATTGCCCAAGGGAACCACCACCCTGGCCATCACAGGCTCCAACACCGGCGGAAAGACGGTCACCCTGAAGACCATCGGACTGCTGGCCCTGGCCGCCCAAAGCGGACTCCCCGTGCCCACGGGGGAAAACTCCCTCTTCCCCGTCTGCCGCCGCATCCTGGCGGACATCGGCGACGAACAGTCCTTGAGCGAAAACCTCTCCACCTTCTCCGGACATCTCGCCCAAATCGGCGCCATCCTCCGGGAGTGCGCCGGCCAGGGGGAGAGCCTGGTGCTCCTGGATGAACTGGGCAGCG
The DNA here is from genome assembly GCA_016302725.1 of Lentisphaeria bacterium. GTDB lineage: Bacteria > Verrucomicrobiota > Lentisphaeria > Oligosphaerales > Oligosphaeraceae > UBA1724. The sequence continues at coordinate 14,447 of JAEDNB010000025.1, read as the reverse complement.
GCACCGACCCTGCCGAGGGAGGCGCCATCGCCTGCGCCGTACTGCGGGAACTGGCCCGGCACCGGGGGCTCACCGTGGCCACCACACATCTGGGAAGCGTCAAGAATTTCGTCCACACCACGCCGGGGATGGTCAACGGAGCCGTGCGCTTCGACATGGCGAGCCTGCAGCCCGAATATGTCCTGGAGTTGGGGCACCCCGGAGCCAGCCATGCCCTGGCCATCGCCCGACGCCTGGGAATCCCCGGGAATGTCCTCAAGTCCGCCGAGGGCTTCCTCAGCGGCGAGGAACTCCACTGGGAAGAGGTCCTCGCCCAGCTGGAGGAGGAACGCAGGCAGGCCGCCCGGGAACGGGAACAGGCCCGGGAGGCCCGCCTGCAGGCCGAGGCCGCCCGCCAGGAGGTGCAGCGCCAGCAGGCGGAGTTGAAGGCCACCCGCCGGCAACGCCTCAATGATTCCATGCGGGAGGCCCAGGCACTCCTGGACAATGCCCGCCGGCAGGTGGAGAATCTCCTCCGGGAACTCCGGGAGTCGGGGCGGAAGGCGGACGCCCGGATGGAGGCCGAGGCACCGGGGGATTCCCGGGAGGTGGCCACCAAGGCGAGGGAGTGGATTGCCCGCCGCCAGGAGGAACTGGAGAAGGGGCTGCGGCAGACCGCGCCACGCCCGGAATCCCCCCGTCTCCCCAGGAAGGAGTGGACCGTGGGAAGGCGGATCTGGGTGGAGCGCCTTTCTGCCCACGGGAGGATCCTGCGGGTGGATGAAAAGCGGGGGATGCTGGAGGTGGAGGTGAATGGGCTCCCCTTCCAGATGAAATGCCCCGACGTCTTCCCGGAACAGTCCCCCGCCCCGCCCCGGGAGGAAAAGCGCATCGTGGTGCGAGCACCCCTCTTCCAGGGACGAACTTCCCATGAACTTCTGCTGGTGGGAATGCGCGCCGAAGACGCCCTGGCGAGAATGGAACATTATCTTAACGATTGCCTTTTGGCCCGCCTGCAGGAGGTGCGCATTGTCCACGGCTTCGGAACCGGGCGCCTGCGGGAAGCCATCCACCAGTTTTTGCGGCGGCAGCCCTATGTGGAGAGTTTCCAGTTGGGAAGCAATCCCATGGAAGGCGGCGGCGGGGTGACCTTTGTCCGCCTGAAATTGCCGGAGTGAGCCTGGCGCATGGGGCCCTGTCGCCGGGGGCAGCCGCCTCCCTGGTTTCCGCCCGCGGCATCGGGCCGGGTGGCCGGCCCTGCGGTTTCTTTTTGAGGTTGAGAGATGAACGAGAAGGATTTGAACGAGGAATTGGCGCAGAAGCGCTCCGAGGCGAAGGAGAAGTTGAACTCCACCATGCCGGGTTTGGCGGCCTTCCTGGAGAAGTTGGAGGTGCGCAGCCAGGACAGCGATTTCGAGACCTTGCGGGCCATGGTCAAGAATGCCCTGAAGGAGGGGGGGCAGGGCGGCCTGGAACTGCCTCCCCCGCCCCGGTGGCAGGACCATGTCATCGAGGGGCAAATCACCCCCAATGCCTCCGTGCTGGATGTGGGATGCGGCGAAGGCGACCTGCTGGTGCGCCTCTCGGAATCCCGGAAGGCGCGGGTCCAGGGCATTGAACTGGACCAGGAGATGGCCATGCGCTGCATCGAACGGGGCATCCCCACCTACCACGGGGACCTGGAGGCCAGCCTCCAGAATTTCCAGGACGACAGCTATGACTTCGTCATCCTGGAGGAGACTCTCCAGACGCTCCAGCATCCCATCGATGTGCTCCAGGAACTCCTGCGCATCGGCCGGCGTGTGGTGGTCTCCATCCCCAACTTCGCCCACTGGCGGGTGCGCCTGGCCTTCAGCCTGGGAGGGAGGATGCCCCGCACCGCCTCCCTGCCCCATACCTGGTTCAACACCCCCAACATCCACCTCTGCACCTTGAACGATTTCATGGATTGGGTGGAGGAGGCCCATGTCCATATCCTGGATGGGTGGAGCCTGGTTTCCGGACGGGTGGAAAAGTACCAGGGTGAACACAACCTGACGGCGGAACAGGCTCTCTTCCTCCTGGGAAGGAAGGCCAAGGGCCAATAGCCCGGGGACAAATACACCGGCGGCCTGAAAAAGGGGCGCGGCCAGGGAGGGAGGGCTCCCCCGGGGGGACGGGGCCGCCGGAAAAAGGGAGGAGGGGCTTTCCCTTCCTCCCTTCCTGTTTGCGGTGGGGGCTAGCCCAGGGAGGAGGCCCGGGAGGCGTAGGCGGTGTGAAGCAGTTCCTCCGCCAGCTGGGAGAGGGGCTTGCCGTAGAATTCCCGGTAGAGTTCCTGGATTTCCGGGTTGTTGTGGCTCTCCCGGATGGGCATCTCCGCGTCCCGCCGGTAGATGGAGGCGATGCGCCGGGCGACCACGAATTCCCGCAGCTCGTTGTCGCACTTGGGCTGTCCGCCGCCGCCGATGCAGCCGCCCAGGCAGGTCATGACCTCCACGAAGTCATAGCGTTCCTGGAGGGCGGGGAAATCCTCCAGGAGCCTCCTGGCATTGGCGGTGGTGTGGACCACGCAGGCGCGGATGGGCTTTCCGCCGATGGTCACGGTGGCTTCCTTCACCCCTTCCATGCCCCGCACCGGCTCCAGGCAGAAGAAATCCCTGGGGGCCTCCTGGCCCGTGAGGAGCCAGTGGGCGGTGCGCAGGGCCGCCTCCATGACGCCGCCGGTGTTGGCGAAGATGAGGCCAGCGCCGGAGCCCTGCAGGCTGTCGTAGGGGGTGTCTGGCAGGGAGGCGAAGTCGATGCCTTCCTGGCGGAGCCACTTTCCCAGTTCACGCACGGTGAGGATGGCGTCGAAATCCCGCATCTCCGGATGCCCGGCATGCTTCCCCGCCGCATTGAACTCCGGACGGGTGATTTCGAATTTCTTGGCGGTGCAGGGAGCTACGCCCACGTTGAAAATCTGTTCTGGATTATATCCGAATCGTTTGGCGTAGAAGAGTTTCAGGGTTGGCCCGCTCATGAGGAGGGGGCTTCGGGAGGTGGAGAGGTGGGGGATTCTGCCGGGGAAGAAGGTCTCCACGAACTTGACCCAGGCGGGGCAGCAACTGGTGAACATGGGGAGGGCACTGCCAGGGGTGGAGAGGCGCGCCGCCAGTTCCGAGGCCTCCTCCATGATGGTCAGGTCCGCCGCAAAGTTGGTGTCGAAGACATGGGTGAAGCCCAGGCGCTTCAGGGCGGTGACCAGTTTGCCCTCGCTGAAGGTGCCCGGCAAAAGCCCGCAGGCTTCGCTGATGCCCACCCGGGTGGAGGGGGAGGTCTGCACAAAGACCACCTTCCCGGAATCCGCCAGCGCCGCCTTCACCGGGGAGAGGGCTTCCCGCTCCCGCAACGAGTCCACGGGACAGTAGTTGATGCACTGGCCGCATTCAATGCAGATGCCCACGTTGCCGGTCTTCTCCAGGGAGAAGTGGCCGGCCACTCCCTGCCGCTCCCGGCAGATCCTGGCGCACTGGCCGCATTTGATGCAGAGGGATTCCTCGCGGACAATGGCGGGGTCGTCAGGCTCGATGGGGACGCGCACCTCCGTGGGGAGGTGCTTGGGTGCGGGCGCGGGGGTTGGCGCGGGTGCGGGGGTGTCTTCCTGGAACTTTTCCTTTCCGAAGTGGCAGACGGGGCATTCCCATCCTTCGGGGAGTTCCTGGAAGGGGGTGCCTGGGGCGATGCCCATTTCCGGGATGCCCTTCGCTTCGTCGTAGACGTAGCCGCAGATGGAGCAGACGTATTTGGCCATGGTGTGGTGGAGCCCCTCCTTGGGGCAGGGGGAGACCCTCCCTGCGCCCCGGCCCAGGCGCAAGGGGACTCATGCGTTTCTCCCTCCCTCCCCGCTCCTTCTTTCCCGGGAGGCCGCCCGCCCCCGTGCCGCCCGTCCATGGGCCAAAGCGGGGAGCAGGAAAATGCCTGGGGAAGGGGGAGAGCAGGGAAGGGGATTCCCTGGGCCTGCCCGGCGGAAAGCCGACTTCGCGGAAAAAAACAGGCAGGCCATAGGCGGGAAAATAGGTTTGCTTTGGCCGGCAGGATGACGACACCCCCAGGACGCCACCGTCAAGAGGGATGATGGCGTTAAGATAGCACCGAGTTGGAATCCCCCCGGGGCGCTTCCCGGAAAAACCAGGGAAGGCAGGCCAGAGGTGGGGGGTTATAGTTACTCCATGCTTCGCTTTCTCTCCCTCTTGCTTTTTGCCCTGTGCCTCGGCCTCCAGGGGGCGGAACTCTCCCCCCGGGAGACAGTCCAGGCATGCCGGCGGCGCCTGGAATCGCCCCAGGCCTCGGAGCGCCGGGAGGCGGTGCTGATATTGGGGAAATACTCCTTGCCCGAGGTGTCGGAGTTGCTGGGCGGCAGCCTGGAGGACGCGGACGGGGCGGTGCGCCTGGCGGCCCTGGTCTCCTTGTCGGAAAATCCCCTGTTTCTCAGGCAGCAGTCGTTTCGGGTGCGCAGGCTCCTCCGGGATCCCGAAGTGCAGGTGCGCCGCCTGGCTTCCTCCCTGCTGTCCGCCTGCCTGGAGGAGGGCCCCTTCGCCGGGGAGCCCCCCGCTCCCGGAGAACCAGGGGAACTCTCCTCCCTGCTGGCGGACGCCTTGGCGGACGAAGACGGGGAGGTGCGGCGAAATGTGCTGAAGGCCACCCCCTTTTTCCACGGCTCCCTGCCCCTGGCCTCCCTTGCCCCCTTCCTGGACGCCCCGTCCCTGGAGGTGCTCTCCCTGGCCATCCCCCTGGTGGTGCGCGCGGAGGACGCCCCATCCCTGCGCCTGGCGGCACTCTCCCCCCTTCTGGAGCATCCCTCCTCCGCCATCCGGGAACTCCTCGCCCGGCGGCTGGGGGAATTGCCGGGAAGCGAGGCCGCCCTGGAGAGGCTGTCCCGGGATGCCTCCCTGTCTGTGCGGGGGGAAGCCTTGCTTTCCCGTTGCCGCCTGGCCTCTCCCCAGGAGGGCGGGGCGCTGCAGGAAGAGGTGCTGGCCTTGCTTTCCCCCTCCCCCGGGGGAGAGTCCCTTTCCCCGGAGATGCTGCGTCGCCTGCTGTTTGCCCTGGAGGGCCTTTCGCCTCAGGCGGCAAAGGAGGCGGTCCTTGCCCGGCTGGGGGAGGAGCGGGAGACGGGGCGCCTGGAGACCCTCTGGATGCAGGTGCTCCGCCACCAGGGATGGCAGAAGGAGGTGCCGCTGGATTTGCTGGTGGGGGCGATGGCGGCCCATGGCGGCGAACCCCGCCTGCGTTCCCTCCTCCTCTCCCTCCTGCGCAAGCGGGCGGGGGAAATGGGGCCGGGGCAGTTGGCGGCGCTGCAGGGGAGCCCCTCTCCCGAGGCACGGCGCAGTGTCCTGGATTTGCTCCGCTTCCTTCCCGCCTCCCTGGGGGAGGAGGCGCTCATGGGATGCCTGACGGACGAGGAGGTCTCCCTTCGCGCCCGCGCCCTGGAGGTTCTCTCCTCCCTGCGCCCCCTGGGATGGGAGGAGTTGCTGGCCGCCACCCTGGAGGACCCCGAACCCTCCCTCCAGGTCACAGCCGCCCAGGGACTCGCCCGCGCCGGACGCCTGCCGCCCCAGGTCCGGGAGGCCGTCGCCCTCTGGCTTCCCCAATGCCCGGACCCCGCCCTGGGGGAACGCCTCCGGAAATGCCTGGAAAGGCGGTGACCCAATCTCTTTCTTTGCCTTGCCCACAGGGGAAAACCCCTCCCCGCAACTAACCCGCGAATCAGGAAAAATGTTGAACGACAGTCAGAGCGTGGATGCCCAGCGCATCCTTTCCCGTGCCCGTGAAGTGATGGATGTGGAAATCAGCGGCGTCCGGAAGGTGCGCGATGAATTGGGCGAACCCTTTGTCGCCCTGGTGAAGAAGTGCCTGGAGATCCTCCAAGACGGGGGAAAGCTGGTGCTTTGCGGCGTGGGCAAGAGCGGCCATATCTCCAAGAAACTGGCCGCCACCCTGGCCTCCACCGGCGCCCGGGCGGTCTTCATGCATCCCGTGGAGGCCATGCACGGGGATTTGGGGGTGGTCTCCCCCCAGGACCTTCTGCTGGCGGTGAGCTATTCCGGGGAGACGGATGAATTGCTGCGGGTGCTTCCCGCCGTGAAGCGCATGGGGGTGCCCATCGTGGGGATTACCGGCAAGGCGGAGTCCCGCCTGGGGACCTTTTCGGACATGGTGGTCCCCATGCCGGTGGAGCGGGAGGCGTGCCCCTTCAATCTGGCGCCCACCACCACCACCACCGCCCTTCTCGCCCTGGGGGACGCCCTGGCCATGGTTCTGCTGGATTGCCAGAATTTCCAACTCTCCGACTATGCGAAGAACCATCCCGCCGGCGCCATCGGAAGGACCATTACCCTCACCGTGAAGGACTGCATGCGCACGGGGGAGCGATGCGCGGTGGTGACTCCCCAGGCCACTGTCCGGGAGGCCCTCCTGGCCATGACCAAGGCGCGGGATGGTGCCGTGGCCATCGTGGATGCTCAAAACCGCCTCCTGGGAATCTTCACCGACGGGGATTTCCGGCGGGCCATGACCGCCAACGACCAGGTGCTCCAGGCCCCCATCGAATCCGTGATGACCAAATCCCCCGTCGCCATCAACCAGCGCCAAATGGCCGTGGAAATCCTGAAACTCATCGAACACCGGAAAATCGACGACGTGGTGGCCGTGGATGACGAAGGGCGCTTCGTGGGCATGGTGGATATCCAGGACCTGCCCAAGTTCAAGGTGATGTGACCCCGCGAACAAAAAAATCCCCCTCCCGGGGCATAGGGGGAGGGGGATTTTATAACTACTTTCTTATAAAGATATTATAAATTTCACGGGGCTTCTTGGGCGCAAGAGGGGAGTGGCCAGTCCACGCGGACATCGAATTCGCCTGCCGCATAGCAGTCGATTTCATACCGGTTGAAGAAGAAGTGGAGGCCATCCTCCTGGTAGCAGAAATTTTCCGTGAGGGCGGGCTGGGGGAAGGTGCTGGACTGGGGCGGGGTCGCTCCCTTCCGCTGGTATTCCGCCGCCAGGGCCTCCCGCAGCTTTGCCTCCAGGGCGGGGCGCTGCTCTTCCGTGACAATGTCCTGGAGGCGAAGGCGGCGGCATCCCTCCCCGTCCCGGAGGAAGGAGGCCATCTTCACCTGGCGGAAGCCGTGGGCTCCGCCCAGGTAGCCCTCGTCCACCAATTTGACGCTGACCAGTTTTCCAGTGGCATGGAGGACGGAGGCCTCCTTGCGGTTCAGGAATTCCCGGGTGGCGGCGGGGCTGGAGGCTCCCTCCAGAAGCGCCGTGAAGAACTGGGGGAAGTCACGGCATGCCCCGGCGGGACATTCCTTTTCCTGGGGAAGGCATTGGGCGGGTTTCCTGGGGCATTGGGTGGGGCAGACTTGGGCGGCGAGGGGGAGGGCAAGGAGGGCGCCCAGGAGAAGGGAGGGGAGTTTCATGGGGCGGGTCTGTGTGGGGGCTTGGATGGGGGAGGCCCCGTCCCCCTGGGGGGGGGCGGGGAGGTCTTCTATTGACCCGGCGGGGCGTGGGAGGTTCCCTCTGGGGGGAGGGTTTCCGGACGGTGGAGGGAGGGGAGGGCGAGGAAGAGGGCCAGGCAGACGAGGGCGGAGAGGGCGGAGCCGGAGGAGGTGGCCAGCCCCATGGGGTAGAGGGTGTGGGGGAAATGGAGGGAGGCCAGGTAGGCCAGGGGAATGCGGGCCAGGAGGATGGAGAGGGCGTTGTGGAGGAAGGAGAGCCCGGAGCGCCCGTAGGCGCAGAAGAAGCCGGAGAAGCAGAAGTGGATGCCGGCCAGGAGGCAGTCCCAGACATAGCCCCGCATATATTCCCCTCCCAGCCGGATGACCTGCGCGTCCGTGGTGAAAAGGGCTACGGCGCGCTCCGACAGCAGGCTCATCCCCAGGATGCAAAGCAGGCCGTAGCCCATGGAAATCGCCAAGGCGCATCCCAGGGTCTGGCGGGCCCGGCGGTGGCAGCCCACGCCCAGGTTCTGGGCGGCCATGGCCGAGACGGAGGCCAGCATGGCGGAGGGCACCAGGAAGAGAAAGCAAATCTGCTTCTCCACAATCCCCACGGCGGCCGCATCCTGCAGCCCCCGCAGATTGGCGATGACCGTGATGACCATGAAGGCCACCTGGATGAAGCCATCCTGGCAGGCCAGGGGCAGCCCTATCTGGAGAAGCTGCTTCAGCAGGGAACCCCGGGGACGGAAGGATGAACGCCCCAGGGGAATGCCGCCTCCCCGCCTGGACAGGGAGGCCAGGGCCAGGAAGACGCTCCCCCCCTGGGACAGCACCGTGGCCAGGGCGGCCCCTCCCGGCCCCATCCCCCATCGCCCCAGGAAAAGGTAGTCCAGGAGGATATTGAGGACGCCCGCCTGGGCCACGTAGACCATGGGGCTCCGGGAATCCCCCAGGCCCCGCAGGATGGCGCTGACCAGGTTGTAGGCGGTGATGAAGGGAAGCCCGCAGAAGCAGACGCGCAAATAGAGGATGGTGCCCGCCTGGGATTCCCCGGGCGTCGCCAGCAACGAGACAATCTGCGGCGCCAGGAGGAACAGCAGGAGGGTCAGGGCCACGGACAACCCCAGGAAGAGGTCGACGGTGTTGCCGACGACGGGGGCGATTTCCTTCGTCCGCTTGGCCCCCGCCAGCCTGGCCACCATCACCGTCGCCCCCATGGAGAGCCCCGTCACCATCACGGTCAGCATATGCAGCACCTGGCTTCCCACGGAGACGGCGGTGATGTCCTTCACCGCGCCATAGCGGCCCATGAAATACAGGTCCACCATCCCGTAGAGGGTCTGGAGGAAGCAGGAGAGGAGGAAGGGGAGGGAAAAGGCCAGGAGGGTCCTGCCAATCCTGCCCTTGGTCAGGTCGTGAATCATGGCCAGCGGGGGAAAAAGACGGGAGGGAAGGGGAAGACGGGGGGAAGGGGAAGGCAGGCCCGGACCAGGGGGAGGCAGGCCCCGGGACGACGGCCGCCTCCCCGCCCCCTTGGCTTGCGGACGGGCCGTACTCTATCCCAATCTACCCGGGTTTTACGTCCATCCCCTTCGCGGATGACATAATGTGTCACATGGTGTCGGGAAAGTGTAAGGTTTTTGTAATTCCGTGTGGCGGAAAAAGAAAGGAAAAAAATACCTCGCGGCTTCTTGCAAAATTGGGGGGTGTTGCATTACATTGGAATTCGTTCCTTGAGGCGGGCATGGTCCCCTCTTCCTTTCGCCTTTCCCCCGGGGCTTTCGCCCCTGGGCGGGGAAAGCGGCGCGGCGGTTCCGCTCCCGTGGGGCCGCCTTTGGCTTCCGTCCCCTTTTTTGTTGTCTCTTTTTCTGTCGTTCCCCTTTTCCCCATAAGGAGTCACCTGTGAAAAACTGCTCTACCGACCGTGTGCGTAACTTCGTTTTGGCTGGCCAGGCGGGTGCCGGCAAGACCTCGCTCTCCGACTTGATTCTCTTCAAGGGCGGCGCGGTCTCCCGTCAGGGCAGCGTGGATGCCGGCACCAGCGTCTCGGATTTCCGGAAGGAGGAGCAGGAGAAGAAGAGTTCCATCTATTCGGCCATCCTGAACACCCCCTGGAAGGACGGGCATTTCTTCTTCGTGGACACCCCCGGAGCAACGGATTTCTGTGGGGACGCCCTCAACGCCATCAGCGAGGCGGATTGCCTGGTGCTGGTGGTGGATGCCTCCCAGGGCATCGGGCCGGGCACCATCCGCGCCTGGCGCATGGCCCGCGACCTCCATCTGCCCCGCATGATTTTCGTCAACGGCTGCGACAAGGACGAGGCGGACTTTGAGCGCACGGTGGAGCTGCTGAAGGAGACCTGCATCAAGAAGGCCTGCGTGGCGGTCACCCTGCCCGATGGCGAGAAGAAGGCCTTCAAGGGAGTGGTGAGCGCCCTCTCCGGGGATGTGAAGGCCCTGGGCGAAGTGGCGGAAAAGAGCCACCAGAACCTGGTGGAGTGCATCGCCGAGTCCGACGAGGCCCTCATGGAGAAGTTCTTCGATGAGGGCACCCTTGCCGACGAGGACATCCTCCACGGACTGCGGAAGGCGCTCCTCACGGAAAACGTGGTGCCCATCTTCGCAGGCTCCGTGGCCAAGGACCTGGGAGTGACGGAACTCCTGGATTTCATCGCCGCCTACGGCCCCGCCCCCACCGATGACGTGCCCCTGAAGCTGGCTTCCGGCACGGTGGACCGAAAATCCGACGCCCCCATGGGCTATGTCTTCAAGTCCGTGAACGACCTCTTCGTGGGGCAGTTGACCTACATCCGCATCCTCTCCGGCACCTTCCGCAAGGACATGGAACTGGTGAACACCGCCAACCAGGGGAAGGAACGGCTGGGCGCCCTCCTGCGCATCCAGGGCAAGGGACAGGAGAACGTGGACGAGGCCGGCCCCGGCGAAATCGTGGCCGTGGCCAAGCTGAAGAACACGGGCATGCTGGAGATGCTCTCCGGCGGGGCGACGGATGTGTCCATGGCCCCCGTGGAATATCCCCAGCCCACCACCATCTACGCCGTCACCGCCACCGCCAAGGGCGAGGATGACAAGTTGGCCGCCGCCCTGGGACGCCTGCTGGCGGAGGACAAGACCCTGAAGATGGTCCGGGATCCCGAGACCCACCAGACGGTCCTGTACGGCATGGGCGACCAGCAAATCAACCTGCTGGTGAACCGGATGAAGAACGATTTCAAGGTCCAGGTGGCCCTGGACTCCCCCCGGGTCGCCTACCGGGAGACCATCCGCGGCATTGGCAAGGCGGAGTTCCGCCACAAGAAGCAGTCCGGTGGCCACGGGCAGTTCGCCGAAGTCCATATGCGCCTGGAGCCCTTCCAGGGGACGGCGGAGGAGGAATACCAGTTCGGCAACGAGGTGGTGGGCGGCGCGATTCCCAAGAATTTCATCCCCGCCATTGAGAAGGGGGTGGCGGAGACCCGCCTCTCCGGGCCTCTCTCCCACTCCAAGTGCATCAACTTCAAGGCCGTGGTCTTCTTCGGCAAATACCATCCCGTGGACTCCTCCGAAATGGCCTTCAAGATTGCCACGCGGGGTGCCTTCCGCGCCGCCATGGCCCAGGCCAAGCCCGAGCTGCTGGAGCCCATCATGCGGCTTACCATCGAGTTCCCCGACGAATACATGGGCGCCATCCAGGGCGACCTGAACACCCGCCGCGGCCGCATCCTGGGCATGGACCGGCTGGATGGACAGCAGGTGCTGACGGCGGAAATGCCCCTGGCGGAGGTCTACAAGTATCCCAGCCAACTGCGCTCCATGACCCAGGGGCGGGGATTCTTCCAGATGGAGTTCGACCGCTACGACCCGGTCCCCTCCGCCCTGGCCAAGCAGATCCAGGAGGCCGCCGCCAAGGAGGAGGAGGAAGAGGACTAGTCCCCCCCCTCTCCCGCCTGGGGCCTGGGGAGTTCTCTCCCGCTTTTCCCGGGCCTTGCCCCTTCCCCTGCCTTGCGCCGCCTGCTCCGAAGGAGTCCCTCCCCCTCCGGACGCCTGCTTCTCCCTCCCGCCTCACCCCGGGAAATTTCCCCCTCCTTCCGGGGGAGAATGGGGGAGGCGGGGAATGCGGGGTACATTATGCCCCCTTTCCGCCCGTCCCGCCCCCCTCCCCGTGGAAGAGGGGCGGAACGATGGCCTCTCCGCCCGAAGACTCCCCAGGGAGCCTCCGGGGCTTTTCCGGGCTTTCCCGGATGTCGACCCTTTGACTGGACATTCTATGATTGATGACGATTTCTCAGAGCACCGCCCCCGCCGGGAGCGCGATGCCCAGACGCCCTCCAAGTGGCTCCCTCCCGAGGAATATGTGGAGGATGAGGTAAATCCCAACGAGGGATTGCCCTTTGCCCGGAAATGGCGCATGGCGGTTCTCGGCGGCTCTTTCGACCCCGTGCATCTCGGGCATATCCGCCTCGCCCGGAAGGTGCAGGAACAGGATTGGGCGGACGAGGTGCTCTTCGTTCCCGCAAAGCGCTCTCCCTTCAAGGGGGAGGCCATGATGGACACCGGCAGACGCCGGATGGAAATGCTGGACCTGGCCATCCAGGATGCCCTGGCGGAAAAGCCCGCCTTCTCCCGCCTCCGCCCCGACGGCTCCACCGAGGAACGGGAATACCGGCTTGGAGTCTCCGACCTGGAACTCCAGCGCCCCGGCAAGTTCTCCTATACCTACGACACCCTCTCCCTCCTGCGCAGGGTCTATCCTGACGTGCGCATCCTCTTCCTGATGGGCACCGACTGCCTCCAGGACCTGAAGAAGTGGCACAATGCCGGAGGGCTGCTGAAGGACTTCGATTTCCTCATCTACCCCCGCGCCGGAGTGCCCGCCCCCAATCCCGTGGAACTGGTGCGCTCCTATGGCGTGCTGGGCGCCAAGCTGGTGCGCTCCATCCTCCCTCCCGAGGGACTGCCCGTCTGGGACATCTCCTCCACGGAGGTGCGCAAAAAAATCGCCGGCGGAGAAGCCCTCGCCGATTTCCTGACGCCATCGGTCCAGAAATATGTCCTGGACCACAAACTCTACCAGGAGGCATGACCATGACCCAAGACCCCCAGAACCCCACCCCGCTCCTGGATTCCCTGGAAATCGCAAAGCTCTGCGTGAAGACCTGCGAGGACACCAAGGCACAGGATATCCTCCTCTTCGATGTCCGCGACCGGCAGACCATGGTGGCCGAATACTACGTCGTCTGCAGCGGCACCTCCATGCCACACATCCGCGCCATCGCCGACCGGGTGAAACGCACCCTGGCCGAGGCCGGGCTGCGCCCCCGGGGAAGCGACGGGGATGCGGAAAGCCGCTGGATGGTGCTGGACTATGGCCTGGTCATCCTCCATGTCCTGGAACCCGAAATGCGGAATTTCTATCAACTGGAAAATCTCTGGGATGAGTCAAAGGTGCTGATGCGCTCCTCCCCCCCCCCCCCCCCCCCCCGGGATTCTCCGGCATGTAGTCCCCGCCCCGACGGGAACACGGGCCGGGGGACGGCCTGGGCGCACCAGCAAAGCCCCCCTCCCGGCCCCTCCTCTCTTTCCCCGTAAAACCGAACGGCCGCCAGGCGCCGCCGCCCTTTCTCCCCATCCCGCCTCCCCGGCAAGAAGAAACCCTTCTCCCCGGGGGACGAGCCCCCTGCATGGAGAGGGGAGGGGGGGAAGGCCCCTGGCCAACAACATAGGAGAAGACACCATAATGAGAGTGATTGTCATCATGGCCGGTGGCACCGGCGAGCGCTTCTGGCCCTTGTCCCGCGCTTCCCGCCCCAAGCAGCTTCTGACGCTGACCAGCAGCGGACAGTCTCTCCTGGCGGAGGCGGTGGAGCGCGCAAAGGCGGTGGTCTCTCCTGAAAACATCTATATCGCCACCAGCCAGGGCCTGCAAAAGCCCATCCTGGACTGCACCCTGGGCATCCCGGCGGAAAACGTCCTGGCGGAACCCAGCCACCGCAACACGGCGGGATGCCTCATCTACGCCTCCGCCTCCATCATGGCCCGCCACCGGGAACTGGGCCCCGAGGGCGTCACCATGGGGGTCCTCACGGCTGACCACCGCATCCCCGATGTCGGCCCCTTCGCCGAAACCGTCACCGCCGCCCTGGACGAGGCGGAAAACAACGATACCCTGGTCACCATCGGCATCCGCCCCATCCGCCCCGAGACCGGATACGGATATCTCCAGGTGGATTCCGTGAACCAGTCCCTGAACAAGAACGAAAAGTTCCCCCTCTACAAGGTCAACGCCTTCCACGAAAAACCCCCCGCCGCCGTGGCCGCGAAATACATCGCCGAAGGACACTGCTACTGGAACTCCGGCATGTTCTTCTGGAGGGTTTCCACCTTCCAAAACGAGTTCGGACGCGCCAACCCCATCCTGGCCGAAACCCTGGAAGACCTGACCGACGCCATCATGGCCAATGACCAGCGCCGCGCAGAGGTAATCTTCGACGCCATGCCCAATATCTCCATCGACTACGCCCTCATGGAGAAGTCCGACAGAATCTCCGTCATCCCCGGTAATTTCCTCTGGGACGACCTGGGAAGCTGGGAGGTCATCCAACGCACTTTCCCCCCCGACAACGACGGAAATGTCTCCTTCGGAAACCCCGTCGTCCTGGATTGCTCCTCCAGCATCATCTACAATTCCCCGGGACAGGGCAAGGTGGCCGTGGCCGCAGTGGGACTCAAGGACATGGTGGTGGTGGTGGACGACGACGCCGTTCTCATCATGCCCAAGGACCGTACCCAGGATGTAAGGGACGTGGTCACCGCTCTCCGCGCACGCTCCGCCTCACAGCTGTAATCCGGAAATGACCCCCGCGCCCCCAGGACGGGGACGACGGCAACTGCTCAAGCATAGAAAGGGCGGGCCATGCCAGGCATGGCTCGCCCTTTTTTGTGCTCGTCTACCCGGGGGGTAAACACGGAGAGCACGGAGTATAAACACGGAGAGCACGGAGTATAAACACGGAG
>JAEDNB010000225.1 GCA_016302725.1 Lentisphaeria bacterium | reverse complement strand
CCTGCAAGTCCCCCCAGCAGATGTTCGGCGCCATCGCCAAGAGCTACTACGCCGAAAAGATCGGCGTGGCCCCCAAGGATCTCATCGTGGTCTCCGTCATGCCCTGCCAGGCCAAGAAGTACGAGGCCGCACGCCCCGAATTCGCCCCCAACGGCGTCCGGGACGTGGACTACGTGCTCACCACCCGGGAGCTGTGCCGCATGTTCCGGGAGGCCGGCGTCAACCTGGCCAACATGGATGACGAGCAGTACGACAGCCCCCTGGGGCAGTCCACCGGCGCCGCCGACATCTTCGGTGTCACCGGCGGTGTGCTGGAGGCCGCTCTCCGCACGGTCCACAAGATGCTCACCGGAGAGGATCTCCAGGGCGACAAGGTGAATTTCCGGGCCGTGCGCGGCCTGGATGGCATCAAGGAGGCCACCGTGGAGGTGGCCCCCGGCCTGAAGGTGAACGCCGCCGTCTGCTCCGGCCTGGGCAATGCCCGCAAGGTTCTGGAGATGGTCCGCAAGGATCCCAGCCGTTTCCAGGCCATCGAAATCATGGCCTGCCCCGGCGGCTGCATCAATGGCGGTGGACAGCCCTATCTCCACGGCGACCGCACTCTGCTGGAGAAGCGGATGCAGGGCCTCTACTGCGAGGACGCCGGCAAGGCGCTGCGCATGAGCCATGAGAATCCGGACATCCAGACCCTCTACAAGGAGTATCTGGGCCAGCCCGGCTCCGAAAAGGCCCACCACCTCCTCCATACCCACTACCACGAAAAGTAGGCGGCGGGTTTTCCGCAGGAGGGAGAGAAGGGGGGCCTCCCCTCTTCCTTCCCTCCCCTCCACGCCCCCGTCTTCCGGGAATCCCCCTTCCCGGAGGCGGGGGCTCTTCTTTTTCCCCATGGACGACACCCCACGCCGACACGCCGCCGCAGGATGGCTCTGCGGCCTCCTGGCCACCCTCGCCTGGGCCAGCTTCTATCCCGTCAGCAGGCTCCTCTTCGGTCAAGGGGAAGAGACCGTGGAGCCCCTCTCCTTCTCCCTCCTCCGATTTCTCCTGGCTACCCTGGCCCTCTCCCCCCTCCTCCTCCAACCCAGGCAACGCACCCTGGCACGGAAGATGCTTCGGCAAGACACCCCCAGGATGCTCCTCCTGGCAACCCTGGGAATCCTCGCCGAAGGGCTCCTGGTCTTCTGGTCTACCAAGTTCACCACCGCCGCCAGAAGCTCCCTCATGGCAAACACCGCCCCCATCACCACCATGCTCCTGGCCTGGGCCATGGGACGGGAAACCCTGACACGGCGAAAGACCGCCGGCATGGCCCTGGGACTCCTGGGACTCCTCCTCTTCTTCCACTCCCAGGGAAAGGACAATTTCCTCCAACAGGACTCCCCCCTCTGGCTGGGAGACCTCATGGCCTTCGCCAGCGGATGTTGCTGGGCCGCCTTCACTGTACTGGGAGAGGATTTCTCCCGGAAATACGGCGGCATGCTCTCCAGCCTCCTCTTCTTCGCCACCGCCAGCCTCCTCCTCCTCCCCATCGCATTTCTGGCCAACCATGGGACCCTCCCCTGGCACGCCTCCCTGAAATTCCTCTTCAGCGCCGCCTATCTCGGAGCCCTGGGAGGAGGAGGGGCCATCGCCCTCTGGTACACCGCCCTAAAATTCATCCCCCCCGCAAAACTCGGCTCCCTCGGCTTCCTCTCCGCCTCCCTCGCCGTCCTCGCCTCACTCCTCCTGACCGGCGAAAAACCCGATACCCCGCTCCTCGGAGCCCTCGCCGCCATCCTCGCCGCCATCACACTGATGAACCGGTAGAGAGGGGACATCAAAGACTCCTTCCCCTCCCCTCGGGAAAACCGATGGCGCCCCCCGCTAGGAAAAGGATTTCTAGATTACACCCTCCGTGGTTTCGCGGGATTACTGTTCCGTCCATTGTTCCAAGGGCAACATCTCGTTCTCGTGGATATCCTCCGCCTGGTCAATGCGGACGGCGAAGTTATTCAACGTGCCAGAGGTGATGCGTGCCCCGTTGCCATCCAGCATTGCTGCTACCGCCGTTCCCCAGAGGACGGCCACCACCTTGCCATCCTGGTTGAAAATAGGGCTGCCAGAGGAGCCTCCCGCCGCGGGGATGGAGTGGTCAATCATGCGGTTGTTCTCCTTGCCGGCATCCGTCCCCTGGGCATTGGTCAGCCGACGGATTTTACCATCGGCGAAGGAGGCCACGGGATTGTGCTCATTCAAATTCAGCATCGTTCCCTCCATGGGGAATCCGGCGGAGGCGATGGCCTGTCCTTCGCGCAGGGCATGCAATTCCCTTTTGGTGGCCACCTGGAAATGGGTCTTCACCCGTCCGCGGATTTTCATCTTGGCCACATCATAGAGTCCATTTTGGTATTCGTTTTCGCACATGCCATAATTGGGGTGTGCCAGGACTTGGGAGACGGGAAAGGACTCCCCTGTGCCGTTTATCCGCAGTTCCACCCGGGAGATGCGACATACGCGGCGTAATTCCTCCCACAGATCCTCCATTTCATCCCCGTTGAAGCTTTGGAGAAATTCATCCACGGAGAGATTTTCCTGGTTTGCCATATTTTCGATCAGCCGAGCCCACAGCGACCTTTTGGTCAAGGAAAAGGCCACATGGGCATTGGTGACGAAGGTATCCGGGGAGACAGCGAAGGCCGTCCCAATGGGAATCTCCAAAACCTCCCCTGTCTCCCGGTTCTCGAGTGTCATCGCCACCAGGGCGATGGCGGACTTCACCTGGTCGTAGCATTGCCAGGCATCGTTCCCCTTTCTCCTGCTGACGGAGGTCTGTGGGGTATCCATGAAGAAATCATTGAGGACCAGAAACCAGAAAAGGAGGCAAAGAATCGCCGCCCCTAGGATGGCCATTCCCTTCCTGGGGAGGCAGGCGGCTTTCGCCCCCCCGGGCATAGGCGCGGAGGCGGGGGGAGGCGTCCC
>JAEDNB010000224.1 GCA_016302725.1 Lentisphaeria bacterium | reverse complement strand
CCCCCCATGACCTCCAGGGTGACGTTGGTGAGGGTGTTGAGGAGATATCGGTCGTGGGAGACCAGGAGGAGGGTGCCGGCATAGGCCTTGAGGTAGTCGGAGAACCACTCCACGGCGGGGACATCCAGGTAGTTGGTGGGTTCGTCCAGCACCAGGATGTCTGGCTGGGCCACCAGGATGCGGGCCAGTTCCGCCCGGATTTGCCATCCCCCCGAGAAGCTGCGGAAGGGGTCGTCGAAGCGTTTTTCGGAGAATCCCAGGCCGGAGAGGGTGGCCTCCGCCCGGTTTCGCAGTTCGTAGCCCCCCAGGTGTTCGAAGCGGGTCTGCAAATCCCCCATGCGCTTCAGGAGGCGTCCCTGTTCCTCCTCGGACACGCCGCCCTCCGCCAGGCGCACCTCGATGGTGGAGAGACTATGGGCGATTTCATTGAGTTCCGGCAGTGCGTCCTCCGTGTATTCAATCAGGGAGGCGGAGACAGCATGGGCGTTGAGTTGCTGGCGCACATAGCCAAGGCGCTGGCTGGAAGGCACGTTGATTTCCCCGTGGTCCGGCTTCTGGCGGCCGGAGAGCATCTCCAGGAGGGTGGATTTCCCGGCGCCATTGGGTCCCACGAAGCCCACCCGCTCCCCGTCATGGACGGCGAAATTGGCGTCGTTGATCACCACCTGGCGCCCAAAGTTCTTGCTGACATTCACAAACTGGATCATTTCGTCAAATCCGCATATTCGGCATGGACAAATTCCCGGAGGGCGTCCGGGGGCAATTCCACATTCAGCCCCACATGCCCCCCCGAGACGTAGATTCGGTCGAAGAGCTGTGCCGTCTCGTCCAGGTAGGTGGGGAGGAGTTTTTTCTGGCCGATGGGGGAGCAGCCCCCGTGGACATATCCCGTGAGAGGCAGCAGTTCCTTCTGGGGGAGCATCTCCACATATTTCTGTCCGCAGGCCCGTGCCGCCTTCTTCAAATCCAGTTCGCCGGTGGCGGGGATGACGAAGACGAAGTGGGTGCGTGGGGTGGCGCCGCAGGTGACCAGGGTCTTGAAGACCTGGTCCGGGGAGGCGCCCACCCGTTCCGCGCAGGTGCGCGCGTCCAGTTTTCCGTCGGAGACATCGAACTCGTGCCATTGGAAGGGGATGTCCGAGGTCTCCAGGAGGCGGAGGACATTGGTCTTGACGGAGGGCTGGGAGGGATTCATCATGGGGCTGGGGGGAAGAGTTCCCGGAGGGTGGCCCAGTCGGAGAAGGGGCGCTTTTCGTGGTTGACCTCCTGATAGTCCTCGTGCCCCTTTCCGGCCACCAGGAGCCAGTCACCCGGGCGGAGTGCCTCCACGGCCAGGCGGATTGCCTCCCGCCGGTCCGGTTCCACCTGGAAGGCAGTCCCCGCAGGCACCCCCCTGCGCACCTCCTCCAGAATCGCCAGGGGGTCTTCCGTCCGGGGGTTGTCGCTGGTCAGCCACAGGAAATCCGCGTTTTCCCCTGCCGCGCGGGCCATCATGGGGCGCTTGCCCCGGTCCCGGTCTCCGCCGCATCCGAAGAGGGCCACCAGGCGTCCGGGGCACTCCGGGCGCAGGGCCTGGAGGGCGCACCGGAGTTCCTCCGGCGTGTGGGCATAGTCCACGAAGGCCTGCCCCCCGTTGGGGCAAAGGAAGCGCTGGAGGCGGCCGGGGGCGCCGGCGGTCCGGGCCAGGGTGCGGCGGACAATCTCCCGGGGGACGCCCAGGGCGCAGGCCAGCATTCCGGCGCAGGCGGCGTTGTATTGGTTGAAACGCCCCGGCAGGGGGCATTGCCAGGGGGCAGGGCCATTTTTGAGGGAGAGCCGCAGCACCTGGCAAGGGATGGGAGGGGAGGCCTCCAATTCCGCGGCCAGCCCTTCTCCCACGGGGTCGTCCACATTGAGGAGCGCCGTCCCCCCCGGGGCGAGGAACTCCCGGAAGAGCCTGGCCTTGGCTTCCCGATAGGCCTCCATGGTGCCGTGGAAATCCAGGTGGTCCCGGGAGAAGTTGGTGAAGGCGGCGGCGGCGAAGCGCGCGGTGCCGGTCCGTTCCTGGGCGAGGGCCGCGCTGGAGCACTCCATGGCCACGGTGGTCACCCCGTTGGCGGCCATGCGGGCGAAGAGTTCCTGGAGGAGGAAGGGGGTGGGGGTGGTGCGGTCGGCGGGCACTTCCCGCCCCCCCCCCAGGTCATAGACCACGGTGCCCACCATCCCCGTGGGCACCTGGGCGGCACGGAGGATTTCCCGCAGGAGGAAGACGGTGGTGGTCTTGCCGGCCGTCCCCGTCACCCCCGCCAGCCGCATCCGCCGGGCGGGATAGTCGGCAAAGGCCTCCGCCACCCGGGCGACGGCGGCATACCCCGTCCCCTGGGGGACGGAAATCACGGGCAACGGGCAGGAGAGGCCGGGGCGGTCCGAGAGGATTGCCGAGGCCCCCGCCGCCATGGCCTGGGGCACGAAGTCATTGCCGTCCTGGAGGGCGCCCCGGATGGCGCAGAAGAGGCCGCCGGGGCCCATCTGCCGGGAGTCGGCGCAGGCCCCCAGGAGCATGGGGTCGGCTTCCGCCGCCGGGGACCCCGCCGGGCAGGCGGAGGCCCCCAGGGGCGCCAGCACCCGGAGGAGGTCGTGGAATTTCCAGGGGCGGAGGGCGAGCATGGTTCCAGGAGAGGGGCCGGGCCGGCTACTTTTCGGGCATGGGGTTTCCGAACTTCAAGGCGCGGCGCTGGCGACGGTTCAGCATGGGAGTGCCGTCGGGGTTGAGGCGAGGCTGGGGAGGGGGAGCCGGGGCCTTGGGGGGGCGGGGCGGCTTCTCCTCCTTCCGGGGCGCCCGTTTGGCGCGGGGGGCCTCCTCCCATCCCCGGGGGGATTCCTCCTCCCTCCATGCCCTGCGGCGCTCCCTCTCCCGGAAATCCCTGTCATGGAAATCCCTCTCCCGGAAATCCCTCTCCCGGGAATCCCTGTCATGGGAAT
>JAEDNB010000223.1 GCA_016302725.1 Lentisphaeria bacterium | reverse complement strand
CTCTAGAATCTCTAGAATCTCATCCTGCTGAACAGGGATGAGGTACTATAGTGTATAGATACAGTCTTACGAAACAGATTCCCCCTCCTTCTTCCTTTCCTTTCCGTCTTTTCCTTCCATGGCCATCACCTACGATTCCGGGCATCGTCTATTTCGTTTGGATGCCGGTGACTTCACCCATGCTTTTTGCGTTCATGCCAGTGGGGCGTTGATCTCCCTGTATAGCGGTTCCCGTTTAGGGGAGGGTGAGGGCTTGTGGGAGTATCCTGTGCGGGCCATTTCCTTTTCTCCCTTTGATCCGGCCTTTCCCGGCTTTTCCCTGGACGACTTGCCCCAGGAGCTTTCCACCCATGGGGCAGGGGACTTTGGGGCCTCCTCTGTGGTGGTGAGGAATGGAGGGGGGGACACAGTGACCGTTCCGGTCTATCGTTCCCACCGGATTCTCTCGGGGAAGTCGTTGCCGGAGGGGCTTCCTGGCACCTTTGGGTCGGAGGGGGAAGCGGAGAGTTTGGAGGTGGTGCTGGAGGATCCGTTGACCAAGGTGGAGTTTACGGTATGCTACACCATTTTTCCCCGGTACAGTGCCCTGGTGCGTTCCCTGCGGGTGCGGAACGGGGGGGAGGAGCCGGTGATCCTGGAGAAGGCGGCCTCTCTCACTTTGGATCTGTGGCCGGGGACGGGGGAGCGGGAGGTGATCTCCTTTTCCGGGAGTCACTGTCGGGAGCGGAACTTCGCCCGGGAATCCCTCGGGCAGGGAGTGCGTCTTTATGGCAGCGACCGGGGCATGTCCAGCCATCAGTGCAATCCCTTCTTGATGGTCTGTTCTGCGGGAGCCACGGAGATCTCCGGAGAGGTCTGGGGGGCGATGCTGGTGTATAGCGGCAGCTGGCGGGGGGAATTGGAGGTGGATCAATTGAGCCGGCTGCGGCTGAATCTGGGCATCAGTCCCCAGGAGTTCCGGTGGCGCCTGGCGCCGGGAGAACACTTCCAGACCCCCGAGGCTATCCTAGCCTACTCCGGAGGGGGCTTCGATGCCATGAGCCAGACCTTCCACGACCTCCTCCGGGAACACCTCATGGCCTCCCCCTGGACCAAACGCCCCCGCCCCATTCTCATCAACAACTGGGAGTGCATGCAGTTCGACTTCAATCAGGAAAAACTCCTGAAACTGGCCCGCACCGCCGCCGCCAACGGCATCGAAATGATGGTCCTGGACGATGGTTGGTTCGGAAAACGGGACAACGACCACTGCTCCCTGGGGGACTGGCGGGAAAACACCCGGAAGCTCTCCGGCACCCTGGCCCAGCTCTCCCAGAAGATCCATGCCCTGGGGCTGAAATTCGGTCTGTGGTTCGAACCGGAGATGATCTCCCCGGACAGCGATCTCTGCCGCCAACACCCTGACTGGGTGCTGGGGGTGCCGGGACGGGCCCGGACGGAGAGCCGCTGGCAGTGCGTCCTGGACTTTTCCCGTCCGGAGGTGGTGGAGAACATCTATCTCCAGATGGAGAAGATTCTCTCCCTGGCGCAAATCGAATATGTCAAATGGGATGCCAACCGGCATCTCACCGAGGCCTTCTCCCAAGCCCTGCCCTCGGAGCGCCGGGGAGAAACACTCCACCGCTATGTGCTGGGACTCTACCAGTTGCAAAGGCGGCTGACGGAACGTTTCCCGGAGATCCTCTTCGAGGGATGCTCTGGGGGAGGAGGACGCTTCGATGCCGGAATCCTCCACTACTTCCCCCAAATCTGGTGCAGCGACAACACCGATGTCTACGATCGCCTGAAGATCCAGTATGGCACCTCTTTCGCCTATCCTCCCTCCGCCATGGGGGCCCATGTGGCCTCCTGCTGGGACAAGACCCGATACACCGACTTCGACACCCGGGGAAACGTGGCGCTGGCCGGCACCTTCGGCTATGAGCTGGATCTGGATGAATGCCTCCCGGAGGAACGGGGACAGGTGAAGGGACAGTGCCAGCGCTACCACCAATTCCATCATCTGGTGGAGGAGGGGGTCTACCATCGCCTGACCTCTCCCTGGGAATCCCCTCTAGTGGCCTGGATGAATGTGGCCCGGGACGCCTCCGAATTCCTCCTCACCGTGGTCCAGACCGATCGCCGCTATAACGCCAGGGTGCCCTGGCTCCGGCTCCGGGGCCTGAATCCCCAGGCCCTCTACCAGGATGACCAGGGACACTCCATGGGAGGAGACCTCCTGATGAAGCGGGGAATCCCCATCTTCCTGGAACGGGATTCCCAATCCCTCCTCTTCCATTTCCGGGAAGTGAAGGAAGAGGGGGACCAGGGCTGAGCAATACCCCCTCCCTCTTTCTCTGGGATAATTCTGGAGAAAGGCTCCCATGAAGGGGGGATTGAGGGGCTACATTCCCTCACCTTCGCCTCTTGCAAGGAGAAGGAATGTGGATTTCGTTTAACTACTTAATAATAAAGGGAGTTGTAAATGACTGAAAAACTGTCGTTCCCTGGCGGGAGCCTGGAGATCTACGAAGGATACCAGGCCCATTGCTTTGCATGGGACGGATGTCCCTGCATTCTGGTGGAACCCCGCCAGCCCCTGCCAGGAAAGCCCTGGGTGTGGAAGGCGGAGTTTTTCGAGGCCTATCCCAAGTTTGAACTGGAGATGCTCCGCCGGGGATACTATCTCGCCTACATGAGCGTGGGCAATACCTTTGGCTGCCCCGACGCCATGGAGCATTTCGACCATTTTTACGAATTCCTCACCGCCAGCCCCTATGGCTTCCACCGCCGTCCTGTGCTCCTGGGCCTCTCCCGTGGCGGCCTCTACATCTACAACTGGGCCAGCCGCAATCCGGATCGGGTTGGGTGCATCTACGGGGACAACCCGGTGTGCGACTTCTTGAGCTGGCCTGGGGGCAAGGGAGTGGGGCCCGGCAGTCCCGAGGATTGGGAGAAACTGCTGAAGGACTACCACTTCGCCAACGAGGAGGAGGCCCGAAAGTGGCCCTCTCCCCTCGTGCTGGTGGAAAAACTCCTCCAGAACGGCGTCCCCCTGATGCATGCCGCCGCCACTGATGACGAGGTGGTCCCCTATGAGGAAAACACCGTCAAGATGGAGGAGCGGGTGC
>JAEDNB010000222.1 GCA_016302725.1 Lentisphaeria bacterium | reverse complement strand
GGGTCTGCCAGTCCCACCGGCGGGCGAAGCCGTTGAAGGCCACCTTCACCATGACGATGCGTCCAAGGAGGCCGGAGTTCATCACTTCCAGCACCTTCCGGTAGGTGGGGGCGAAACGGCTCTGCTGGAAGACTGCGAAGAACTTGCCGGTGCGGGCGATGGCGGCCTCCAGTTTCTCCACGGCCTCGACATTGGGGGCCAGGGGCTTTTCGCAGAGGACCATCTTCCCCGCCTCCATGGCCTCGATGGAGAGGGGGATGTGGTCCGGGCTCTGGGAGGCGTTGACCACCAGCTCCACCTCCGGGTCCTTGAGGAGGTCGCGGTAATCCTCGTATTTCTTGCAGGAGAACTCCTTGGCGGCGTCCTCCATGCGGTCGGGCAGGCGGTCGCTGACGGCCACGACCTGGAAGCGCTCCATGAGCTTGGGGCGCTTCAGGGCGACGCCATGGATGTCCCATCCGCTTCTGCCTTGTCCAATGATGCCGATGCGAATCTTTTTCATCTTTGCGTAGTCCGGGTGTATTTGGTATGGGGCTTTCGTTCCTATCGGGTGAAGACCATCTGGGGCTGGCCGCCGGAGTGGAAGGAGCGGTCCGCCGCCTCCAGGATGGCCATGACCTCAAAGGAGTCCTCCAGGGAGACGGGGAGTTTTCCGGTGCGGAGGAAGGACTCGATCTCCAGCAGGAGGGGGCGGTAGAAATGCTCGGAGATGACCTCCGTGAAGAGGCGGGGGGGCTGGCCGGGGCAGCGCAGCACCCCGCCGTAGTCGTAGAGTCCCTGGGTGAGGGAGACCGTGGCCTTCCGCTCATCGCCGTAGGAGAGGACCAGGAGATATCCGTTGGCGCTGGGGGTGACCTGGACGGTGCGGGCGCCGGGTCCCATCAGCAACTGCACCATTTCCACGGCATGGACGCCATACCAGACGATGCTGGAGCCTGCGGCGGCCTTGCCCACCGGTCCCCAGATCATGCCTTCCTGTGGGGTGGGGACGGCCTTGTGTGCGGCCTGGGTTTCCTGGCAGAAGCGGAGGCAGCTGGCGGTGAAGAAGGGGACCTTGTGCTTTTCGGCCAGGTCGTGGATGGTGCGGGCGTTCTCCAGGGTGTCGGCATAGGGCTTGTCCAGGAAGATGGGCTTGCCCAGTTCGACGCATTTCTGGAAATAGGGGAGATGGAAGGAGGCGTCGTTGATTTCCAGCAGGACGGCGTCGCAATCAGCCACGGCGGTGTCGAAGTCCTCGGTGACCAGCATGCCCAGGCTTTCCAGGTAGGCCTGTCGTCCGTCCAGCCCCTCCTTGCTTTGGAAGGGGGTGTCGAAGCGCAGGGCGCGGGTGGGAAGAAGGCCGGGCACCCGGTAGGCTTCTTCCACCTTTTTGTCCAGCATCAGTTTGGGGAATTCCACGGAATGGCTGGTGTCCAGGCCGATGATGGCCACTTTAATGGGGGAGGCGGACATGGCAGAGGGGGGAAGGGGGAGGGTTTGTTTGGGGACAGGAAAGGGGGGGGCGGCTTCCCGGAAGCGGGTTGCCTCCTGTCTTCCTTGCTTAATCTAATGGATGCACCCTAATGCTTACAGTACGTTATTTGATGAAAAATTGCCTTTTTTGATGATTCTTTTTTGGAAAGGGCAAACGCTATAAAAAAGCCCCCCATCCTCCCGGGGGCTGCGAATGTCCGCAGGATTGGGGAGAGAGGGGGGGTGGGGTGTCGGGGCTGGCGTTAGAGCTGCACTTCCTTCCCGGTGCGGGCGGATTCATAGACCGCCGCCAGGATTTTGATCATATCCACGCCCTGCTGGGGGACGAAGCACGGGGAGGCCTTTCCGTCGAGGACATCCAGGAAATGCCTAAGGTTTTCCTGGTGTCCATTGTCGCAGAGGGAGCCCACATACTGGGTATTGGTAAGTTGTCCCCGGTCTTCGCCGTAGATTTCCAGGCTGTCGGCGTTTTGCCAGGTGAGTCCGGCCTTGGTGCCGCGCAGTTCCACGAAGCGTCTTTCCTCCTTGACATTGGAGGCCCAGCTGAACTCGATTTGGAGGACGGCGCCATTGTCGAAGCGGATGAAGCCCATGGCCAGGTCCTCCACATCGAAGGTGCCCCCTTCCACGGAGTCGCCGAAATTGGAGTTCACGGAATCGGAGCTGTCGCTGTTGGCAAATTCACAGTAGGTGTTTCCGGAGACGGCCACGGGGGTGGGATTTCCCATGAGCCAGATGGCCAGGTCGATCATGTGGACTCCCAGGTCGATGAGGGGGCCGCCGCCGGACTGGGCCTTGGTGGTGAACCAGCCGCCCTTGCCGGGAATGCCCCGGCGGCGCTGCCAGCCACAGCGTCCCGCGTAGATTCTGCCCATGGCGCCGCTGTCGATGAAGTGCTTGGCGGACTGGGAGATGGTGGCGAAGCGGTTGTTCCGCATGATCATCAGGGTCTTCCCCGTCTCCTCGGAGGCGGCCTTCATGGCCATGGCCAGTTCGGGGCTGACGGCATCGGGCTTTTCGCAGAAGACATGCTTGCCGCTCTTGAGGGCGGCGATGGCGATTTCCGCGTGGAGGTAGTTGGGGGTGCAGATATCCACATAGTCCAGGTCATCCCGTTTCAGCACCTCGCGATAGTCCGTATAGGTTTCCGCCTGGGGGAAGAATTCGTCCCGGAAGGCCTTGACGCGGTCGGGAAGGATGTCGCAGAGGGCGACCACCTCGACGCGGTCCTTCATTTTAAGATAGGCGGGGGTGTGGGCCCAGCGATTGATTCCGCCACAGCCGATGATGGCGATTCTGTAGGTCTTCATGGTCAAAGGAAAAGGAGGAGAGCTCGGGAAGGCGACGGTGTCCGGGGAAATCCCGGGAAAAGGCCACCGCCGCCAGGGAATGCCGTTACTATAACCACCTTTCCGCCCGCTTTTTCCAGGTAGAGGGGAAGGGAGAGGAGAGGGACGGTCAATGGTCATTCCTCTGGGGATAGGGCCCCCCTTGGGAGACCTTGTCCAAGGCCTCCCGGATTTCCGTGAATCTGGCGTACGCCGTGTGAAAATCCATGGAGTAGAAGCAGAGTTCCCCCAAGGGGTTGAAGATGGCGAAGCCATGGGCACGGCGGGCCTTTTCCAGGGCCTCGTCCCCG
>JAEDNB010000221.1 GCA_016302725.1 Lentisphaeria bacterium | reverse complement strand
AAAGCGGGGCACCTGCGGAGGCGGTTTCCTCTGCGGAGGGGGAGCCTGCGGCGGCGGTTTCCTCTGCGGCGGGGGAGCCTGCGGCGGCGGTTTCCTCTGCGGAGGGGGGGGCCTCTGCGGAGGGGCTCAACGAGGATTTGCTGGCGACGGGGCCCTCCAGCATGGAGATGATGGAGGATTGCTTTGAGGAGTATGCCCGGGAGCGGGGCTTTGCGTATGGCCTCCCCACGCCCCAGGGAGTGCTCTACTCCAAGGAAGTGGCCCCGGTGAAGGTGGGGGCGGATTCCCCCAATTTCATCAAGGCCCGTGCCATGGCCTTTGAACGGGCGTTCCAGGATGGGGTCGCCAAGTTGATGATGGACTTCGTGGGAAAGGAAATGGTCACCATCAGCCGGGAATATTTCGCGGACAAGAGCGACGACATCTATGAAAAGGAAAGTTCCGTGGATGACGCGTCCCGGCGAATCGCCGAGAAGGCGACCCTCTTGGCGGAGAGGGAATTGGATGCGGCCCTTGTGGAGCTGGGCGTCCCTCCCGAGGATCTGGAGCAGAAGAGCGTGACGGAACGCCGGAATCTCTTGACGGACCGCATTGTGAAGAACTCCGTCAAGAAAGCCCTGGGGGATTCCTCCGGCATCGTGCCCGTGTGCACCTTCGAGTGCGTGGATGAACGCGGGGGGTATTCCGTGGGCGTGGTCTTCCGCTTCGACCAGAAGAGCCGGGAAATCGCCCGTTGCCTGGCCCGGAAGGTGCGCCCCCCCGCCTGCCGGCCCGGTGCGCCTGTGGCCTCTCTCCTGCCCCCCAAGGAGGCACTGGTGAACCAGTTCGGGGTGCGGGTGGTGATTGACGAGGAGGGAATGCCGGCACTCCTCAGTTTCGCCCAATATGGGGTGGAGAATTCCAAGGATTCCCGGCTCCAGCAGCGCAACCAGGAGCATGCCCTTCGCCAGGCGGAAAGCCTGGCCGACCAGCAGATGACCCTCTTCGTCAACAGTGCAATCCAGGCGGAGGAGCTTTCGGAGACGGGGGAGGCGGAAATCGAGGACGCCATCCATTTCGACAATGGGGAGGGTTTGCGGCAAAGCGTAGTGCAGTATACGGATCGCCTCCGCAGCGTCAGCCAACGGAAGGGAAGCGACAGCCTGGCCGGCCGCCGCACCCTGGTGAAGCGGATCCTCCCCCATGCCAGCGGCCACAAGGTGGCCGTGGTGGTCCGGATGTGGAGTTTCAGCAACCTGGACCAGGTGCGGAAAACCCTCCAGCCCCCAAAAAAGCCGGCGGAGGCACAGCCCCGGAAAAAGAACCCCATCAAGGTAGAACCCGCCGTCCGCAAGGGACGCACCTACGATTTCTAACAGGGAGGAAAACCCATGGCTCCACGTCTCATCCTTTTCGTCGCCTTGTTCCTTGGAATCCTGTACGGAAACGCCCTCTTTGCGGAAGATACGCTGGTGACCGCCCAGGGGACGGGACGCTCCTACCGCGCCGCAGTCAACGAGGCCCTGATCGCCGCCCTGGAACAGCAGACGGGATTCCAACTCTCCTCCTCCCAGCGAAGCCAACTGACCGCCAGCGATGACGCGGTCAGCCTCACGGGGGATGCGGAGTCGGAGGAAAACCGCCAGGAACTCCATGACGCCATCCAGATGGAAAGCAAGAAGTGGTCCGAGGGGCGCATCCAGGGATACCAGGTGACGGACAGCCAGTACGATGCCGCCACCGGAATCTACACCGTGGAGGTCCAGGTCTCCTTCCCCGGAAAATATGTGGTGGGCAATGATCCGGACAACCGCCGCCGCATGGCCGTGGGCTCCTTCTACATGAAGGCCTCCACGGTCGGCATCTACGGGGCCTCCGTGGATACCTCCACCTGGGCGGAAATGTTCTCCAACGCCCTGAATGTCCAACTGACCCAGAGCCGGAAATTCACCATGCTGGACCGCCGCTTCGAAAGCGCCGTCAAGGAGGAATTGCGGAAGATGGCCGGGGAAAACGCCTCCCCGGCAGATGCCGCCAGGCTCTGCCAGAGGCTGGGCACCGACTATCTGGTGCTGGGGACCATCATGTTCTGCGATGTGCCCGTGCCGCCTGTGAATCCCTACACCGGCAAGGCGCTCCCCGTGGCTTCCGCCCCCTTCGTGGATGTCACCTACCGCGTCATCCTCGCCCCCACCGGACAACTGAAGTGGAGCGACAACATCAAGGTCGATGCCACGGAGTTCTCCTTCACCAGCCTGGCGGATTTTGTGGCGCAGTCCGCCGAATCCGCCGCCGCGCGGGTGGCGGACAGCATCCTCAGCGCCATCCTTCCCTTCGAGGTGGTCAAGGCCTATCCAGATGGCCGTGTGGTCATCGGAGAGGGTGGAAAATCCCTCCAGGCCGGCGAAATCCTGGGGGTCTATCTCCTGGGGGAGGAGGTCTTCGACACACGCACTGGCGAAGTGCTGGACGCCCTGGAGGAGCGGGTGGGAATGGTCCTCATCGAGCGGGTCACCGAAAAGTTGAGCTACGGCAGGCTTGTGGAGGGGGATCCTGCAAGGCTTGCCGTGGGAGCCAGGGTGAGGCGCGAACCCTCCTATCTCCTGGAAAGCAACCCTGCTCTTCCCCAAACCGCCCCCGCCAATCCCTCCCAGGTGAGGGGAGGCACGGGCGGCGGCGTCCTTCTCCCCTTCTGAAGAGAAGCCCATCCCCCTCCCTTTTCTTTCAAAAAAGCGAGGGGATTGGCTTGAAAACCAAAGGAAGGACGCTAGATTAACCGGCGCGTCGCAGCGTCTTCCAGACGCGACGCGACATCAGTGGACCTGTAGCTCAACTGGATAGAGCGTCTGGCTACGGACCAGAAGGTTGGGGATTCGAGCTCCTCCAGGTTCACCATTCTCATTTTCCCGTGGCGGGGTAGCTCAGTTGGTAGAGCGAAGGACTGAAAATCCTTGCGTCGCCGGTCCGATCCCGGCCCTTGCCACCACTTTTTTTCAAACGCAAAAGGCGCGACACATGTCGCGCCTTTTGCGTTTGAAAAAAAGTGCCCCGGCGTAGCTGAGGGCGCGCCAGCGCCCGAAACGAAGCCGGGCAAGCCTCATTATTCCACATTATTCCCATAGCATTCTTCCCAATCCCCCTATTCCCAATGCCCTTCTTCTATGTCTATATCCTCAC
>JAEDNB010000220.1 GCA_016302725.1 Lentisphaeria bacterium | reverse complement strand
CATGTGGGCAAATCCCTATCCCTTCGACAGCGCCATCAAGCTTTTCGGCGCCATCCAGGGCAACGGTGCCCAGGCCATCAAGTGACGGCGGCCTTCCCCGACCGACTGGGCCACCGTGCCTGAGGCCCTGCCGCTCCTGTGGCTGCTCTACCACCATTCCCCGGAGTCCCCGGGGCTCCCTCTGGCCCGTATGCCTCTTCCACTGCTTCACCGGGCTTCATTGCCCTGGCTGCGGAGGCACACGGGCGCTCTACTGGCTCCTCCACGGCGACTTCTCCCGCAGCCTCCGCTGCAACATCCCCCCTCCTGTCCCCCCGGGAGGATAGTCGTTTGTTCCTTTGCCTACGGAGATGTGCCGTGGGCGCGTTCCTCCCCGAGAAGTCCCTAACCTCAAACCTCAAAAGGAAGACATTGCGCCATGGAAAACAATGCAGTTCAAGATTTCATGAACAAGCCCAAGAGCAAGGTGATTGCCGGCGTGCTGGCCATCATTCTTGGACCGCTGGGCATCCACAAGTTCTACCTGGGTTACAACAAGGCGGGCATCATTCAGCTGGTGGCCTTCCTGGTGCTTGCCATCTTGGGAAGATTGCTCTGTCGCCTGGGCATTCCCTTCCTCGGCGTCATTGCCAGCATTCCCTGGTGGGTGGCCATCATTGAGGGAATCCTCTACCTCACCAAGAGCAACGAGGAATTCAAGAAGCTCTACGTGGAAGGCAAGAAGGAGTGGTTCTAGCCCCGCGTCTGGAGAAGCCCCGGGAATGGGGGCGGGAAGGGGCTTGCCCCCCTGGTCCTCCCGCGCCTCTCCCGGGGCCGCCTCCCCCCCCTCCCGGCCGTCCAGCCCCTTTCCCGGGGACGGGCGGCCTTTTCCGTGCCTTGGGGTGGGCCGGGAAAAAAGCGGCTGGGGAAGGGACGCAGAAAATGGAAACCGCCTTACAATATGGAAAATTCCCGTTTGTCGTATTCACCGCAAGGAGCGCCCATGTCCAAGCCGCAGCCCTATTTTTCCCGTATCCTGTTGAAGATCAGTGGTGAGGCCCTTGGCGGCCCCCATGGGGGGCTGGAGCCCTCCGCCATTGCCCAGGCCGCCTCCCTGGTGTCGGAGGCCGTTTCCTGCGGCACCCAGGTGGCGGTAATCATCGGGGCGGGCAACCTCTTCCGGGGGCTGGCGGGGAGCCGCCAGGGCATGGACCGCGTGGGGGCGGACTACATCGGGATGCTGGCCACCTGCATGAATGCCCTGGCGATGCGGGATGCGCTCCACTCCCTCTCCCTTCCCGCGGAAATCCAGTCCGCCCTTCCCATCGCCGGAGTGCTGCCCCCCTTCGACTACCGGGAGGCGGAACGCCTCCTCTCCCAGGGGACCGTGGTGCTCTTCGCCGCCGGCACGGGCCATCCCTTCTTCTCTACGGACACCACCGCCGCCCTGCGGGCCCTGGAAATCCACGCCCAGGCGGTCTTCAAGGCCACAAAGGTGGATGGCATCTACAGCGCAGATCCCGTCACCCACCCCGAGGCCACCCGCTTCGCCCGCCTTTCCTACGACCAGGCCCTCTCCCTCCACCTGAAGGTGATGGACGCCAATGCCTTCGCCCTCTGCCAGGAGAACCACCTCCCCATGGTGGTCTTCAAGGCCAACCAGGAGGGGGTGCTCCGGGAAATCCTGGCGGGGAACTTCCAGCACGGCACCCTGGTCACAGAGCAGGCCCCCTGACCAAAAGCGGCCAGAATCCCCTCCCGGGGGAAGATGGCCGGCCCACTTTTCCCCGGGAAGGCGAAGGGGAACGGCACTCCTGACCCCGCCCACACGCCCCCCCGGACATACCCGGAGGGACGGCTCCGTCCATCCCCTCCCCACGACCACGGCAGAAAGAGAACAAACCACCCCGTCAACCCCACGAAGGAGACGATACCCCATATGCCTACCGCAGAAGAAATCCACGAGAATTCCGAACTGGCCATGCTCAATACGGTGGACGCCCTGAAGCGCCGCTTTGACTCCGTCCGCACCGGCAAGGCCTCCCCCGCCCTGGTGGAGGGCGTCATGGTGGACTACTACGGCGCCCAGACCCGCCTGAAGGACATCGCCGCCATCAGCGCCCCCGAACCCCGCCTGCTGAAGATCCAGCCCTGGGACATCAATGCGGTCAATGCCATCCAGAAGGCCATCCAGGCCAGCGGCCTGGGCATCACTCCCGTGACGGACGGAAAGGTGATCCGCCTGCCCATCCCCGAACTCTCCGAGGAGCGGCGCAACGAGATGACCAAGCAGGTGAAGAAGTATGCCGAGGAAGCCCGGGTGGAAATCCGGAATGCCCGGCGGGACGCCAACGAGGCCATCAAGGAAGCCAAGAAGAAGTCCGAAATCACCGAGGACGAGCAGAAGAGCCAGACGGAGAAAATCCAGAAGTTGACGGACAAGATGATTGAGAAGGTGGATGTCATCCTGGCGGAGAAGCAGCAGGAACTCATGGCGGTCTAATCCCCTCCTCGCTGGGCGTCCGGGGCATGGCGCCCCGCCGCCTCCATCGCCTCCCCCGGGCCTGTTCCCCGTGGGCCAGGGGAGGAGGACGAAACCAGGGGTGCGTCCCCCCGCCTTCCGGAGTGGGCCACCCCTTCCCGGACGTGCCTGGCTTTCCTGGGCGCCGGGGACTTCAGCAAAGTTAGGAAAAAACAGGGGGCGAAGTCCCTTTCTGCCAGGGGGCATGCCTTTCCGGGGGGATGGGAAGAGGGGCCCTGCGCCTTCCTTCCCCGCGTATCCATCGCCTGGCAGCTTTCGCCTCTCTCCTTCCGCCGGCGCATTTCCCGGGAAGAGGACGCGGGCAACCGGCAAAAAATCCATTTGACGCACATCCGCCAATGAGAAGAAGCCTTTCCATTTCCATGCTTTGGGGGGGTGCCGCCCTCCTCCTTTTGGGAATCTCCTTCCCTTTCCATGCCCAGCAGCCCCCGGAGGGCTCGGTGACCAAGGTCGTCCAGGGAAATCCCACTTTGGGCATCGTGAAGTTCTCGGGGGAGTTGCAGGGACGCAAGGTGTTGGAGACCATGCTGATGCGTTGCGACTGGTTCCAGGTGCTGCCGGAAGGGAAGGCGGACCGGGGGCAGGTGCAGGTGCAGGTCAACGCCGCCGCCTTCGGATATTCCCTGGCGGTCAGCGTGGCGGG
>JAEDNB010000024.1 GCA_016302725.1 Lentisphaeria bacterium | reverse complement strand
TCCGCATGGACCAACCGGGTTTATACATTAGGTTATTGCTTATTTTGATTCTAGAAATCTAGTTATCTAGACACCATCATTCAGGTTTTTATTTTACCCAGAAGATTCGTCCTTCCCTCCGTGGGGCGGCGGGTGGGACTTCTCCTTCGATGTATCCGACGGCGCAATGTCCGATGCCCTCCCATTCGCCCTCGATGCCAATTTCCTGCAGCAGGTTGCGCCATTCCGGCATCTCGAACTCCTCCTTGGCGCGGTGGATCCAGATGCTGCCCAGTCCCAGGGAGTGGGCGGCCAGCATCAGGTTTCCCATGACCAGGCTGCCGTCATAGACCCGGTTTGGCCAGCCCTTGGCCGCCAGCACCACCAGGATGGCGGGGGCACCATAGAACGGGTCGAACTCCGCCTCCCATCCGCCGATGGCGCAATTGGCCCTGGCCAGGCGGTCCCGCCACTCCTTGTTGGTGATTGCCACGATGATGGCGGACTGCTTTCCCCGGGCGCTGGCGGCATAGAGCCCCGCCTCCACAATCTCCTCAATCTGCGACATTGGCGGCATCTCCGCCTTGAATTTGCGGATGCTCCGGCGCTCTTCCATGGCCTGGATGATTTCGTTCATGGCTTTCTTCTCCTGACTGCGTTCGTGTGTGCTTGCGTTGTCCGCGCGAAGCCGGGGACGCTCCCCGGCCCCGCGTTGGTTTCGACGTGGTTTTCCTCCTCCCTGCCCATGGGGACTCCCCCACAAGCCGGAGGCCTCCGCCTCCGCTGAGGCCACGACCCTGGGAAGACCTCCTCCTGCAGAAGGGGCCCTGGAGGCATTCCCGCACAGGGGAGGACCAGTCCCCGGCCATCATTTTCCCCAGGTACATCCCCTCCATGCGGCCTCCCAGGGAGGAGCTGCGTTCCCCGGAAAAAGGCGCGGAGAGGGAACAGGAAGACAATATACTTGGCCTCGTCCGTCGCCTACGCCGGGGCGCCCTCCGTGCGCCTTCCCGCTCTCCCACTCCTCCAGGCCGCACTGGCGCGATTCCCGCCCGGTCCCGGTTCATTCCGCCAGGAGCCACTTCTTCAGGAACCTGGCCGCCACGGGGACGGCGGTCTTTCCCCCGCTTTCCCCCCGCTCCACCAGGCACGCCAGCGCGTATTTGGGCTCATGGGCGGGAAAGAAGGCGATGACCCACGTGTTTTTGTGGCGGCCCTCCCCCCGCCCCACTTCGGCGGTGCCGGTCTTCGCGGCCACAGGCAACCCGGGAATCCGAAGCCCCGTGGCGCCGCCCTCCCGGCTTTCCACGGCCTGGGCCATGGCCTCCTGCACTAGGGCAAGGTTCTCCGGAGAGACGGAGAGCCTGCCTCGGATCCTGGGGGGAATCTCCTGGAGGAGTTCCCCGGAGGGAGAGGTGATTTTGCGGACGGTGTAGGGCATATAGAGGACGCCTCCATTGGCCAGGGCGGCGGCATAGAGGGCGGCCTGGAGGGGGGTGATGGTGATGGCGCCTTGCCCGATGGAAACGTAGGCGGTGTCTATGGCCAGCCAATTCCGGCGCCACAGCCGCCGGGCCACAGCCCGGGTGGGGGAAATCCCGGCCGCATCCCCCACCTCGATTCCACTCTTCGCCCCAAAGCCAGCCTCCGCCATATACTCCCCCAGGCGGTCAATCCCCATCTCCTGCCCCAGCCAGATGAAATAGGGATTGCAGGAGACACGGATGGCCCGGGGCAAGTCCACCAGGCCGTGCCCATAGCGCTGGGCGCATCGGATGGCGGTATTGCCCAGGAGGAAGCGCCCGTCGCACACATATTCCTCCTGGGTCAGTTCCGGAACCTCCTCCAGGGCAGCCAAGGCCACCAGGGGCTTCACGATGGAGCCCGGGGTGTAGGTGCCCTGGGTGGCACGATTGAACATGGGACGGTTTTTCTCGTCCTTCAGGAGGGCCTGGAGCCGCGGGGAAGAGAGTTCCTCCAGATTGAAGGAAGGGGAGGAGGCCATCACCACCACGGCGCCGGAGTGCGCCTCCACCACCACCAGCGCCCCCGCCTGCCCCTCCAGGGCCGCTTCCGCCGCCGCCTGGGCCTGGCTGTCAATGGTGAGATGGAGGTCATGGCCATTTTCAGGGGGACGACGCTCGCCTATGCGCCTCCGGGCATAGCCCACCGGATCCACCAGAAGCAATTCCACCCCCGGCTTTCCCGCCAGTTCTTCGTCAAAGGCCATTTCCAGGCCGCTTCTGCCCCGGGTCTCGGGGGTGGCATAGAGCCGGGGCAGGTCCTCCAGCACATCGCTGCCATCGGGCTGGCTGCGCCCCGTATAGCCCAGCAGATGGCTCAACAGGCCCGGACGGGGATGGCGACGCACCGCCACCGGCATGATCTCCACCCCCGGGGGGATGGGCAGGTATTCGGAAAAGGCAATCCGCTCCTCGGGGGTGAGGTCCTGAAAGACCGTCAGGGGCAGAATGGGGCGGCGGGTCATCTGCCGCAGGACCGCCTCCCGTTGCAGGCCGGAGGCCCGCCCCAGATAGCTAGCCAGGATGCGCTCCAGGGTGAGAATGTGCTCAATGGTACGGCTCTGACGCCCAGGCTGACGCATCTCGGAAACATAGAAGACCAGGTCGTAGCGGTCCTCGTTCTCCGCCAACGGCGCCCCCGAGGCATCCAGAATGCGGCCGCGGACAGGATTCAGGCGCACCGGGCGTATGGCCTGCCGACGGGCACGGGCCTGGAGTTCCGGACCGGAAAGCACCTGCACCTGCCAAAGGCGAAGGAGCAGGAGAAGCACCAGGAGAAGCACCACGACGGCGCAGAACATCGTGCGCCCCCGCACAATCTCCGGGGAGACGGGCCCCATCTCCTCCAGGCGACGCTCCGGTTGTCCTTGCTCCTTTCCCACTCTCGTCCTTCCTTCGCTCCCCAGGCGCCGCCCAGGCTACTCCAAACGCTCCCCCTCTTCCATCAGGGCACTGGACAGGCGACGCTCCAGGAGTTTTCCCTCAAGCCAGGCAAGGAGGGGCATGAACAGCAGGGAGGCGCCCAGGGAGAGCAGGAGGCGCCCCGCCCCACCCGCCAGGAAGGCAAAGGCGGCGCCGCCCCGGAAGCCCACCAGGAGCATCTGGACAAGCCAGGAACAAAGGCCGACGGCCAATCCGGCGACGGCCAGGGCGCTCCAGGAATCCAGGCTTCCCCATCGCCTCCACCAGTGCGCCAATCCCAGCAGGAGAAGCACCGTGGCCACCTGCACGGGAAGGGGGCGCATCCAGAGGGCGTCCAGGAGGGCGGCGGCGGGCACCGCCATGGGCAGGGTGCGCAGGGCACCGCCCCGCATGGCGAAGGAGAAGGCGCAGGCCTCCAGAAGGGGCAGGAAGAGGCCCGCATTCCCCGCCAGGAGGGCGAGGGTGGTGGCCAAGAAGAGGATGGGGATGAGCGTCAAGGCGAACATAGTCCCCTGCCTATCCTCGCCCCTGGAGGGATGGCTCCTCCTCCAGGGGATGCCAGAAGATTTTCCGTCCCTGGAAACTGGGGGTTTTCCGCACGCCCAGGGAGGCGAGAAGCCCTGGAACCCGGTGGAAATGCCGGGTGACCTGGGAGACGGCATGGCCGTCCGCGTTGGCCAGGATGCCTACCCCGGAGGCGACGGCAGCCCGGAGCAGCTCGGGGGAGGGATAGAATTGGTGGCAGGGCTTGTCCGCCCCCGCCGTGTTGATTTCCACACAGAGCCCCCGCTTCCCCCCCTCCGCCAGGAGTTCCGCCAGGAGTTCCGTCGCCTCGGGCGGCGGGGGCACCTGGTAGATTTTGGCCAAATCCAAATGGGCGAGCCACTGGCAGGGGAAATCCCGGGCGCACTCCTTCATCCTCTGCGCATAGCACACCCATGCCTGCCTCCTCCCCTCCTCCGTCAAGCGTTCCCAATAGGCCGCCGAGGCGTCAATCGGGAAGTCGCCCGCAAAATGGACCGCGCCGATGACGTAGTCCAGGGGGAATCCCTCCAGAAAGGCGGCCACCTTCTCCCAGGTCTCGGGAAAGTAGTCCGCCTCCACGCCAAGGCGCACATGGAACGACGGCCCCTCCAACTCCTGGCGCACGGCCAGCGCCTCCTCCACATAGCCCTCAAATTGATTCAACCCCATGGACCAGCGCCGGGAATCCACGAAAAATCCCCGGGGTCCCACCACCAGATGGTCGCTGATGCCAAACTCCGCGACCCCCGCCTCCCGGGCCGCCAAGGCCATCTCCCGGAGGGAAGCCGTCCCGTCACTCCAAGTGCTATGGTTGTGGTAAGTCGTGGAATACATGATAGGAAGGGAATGGGTTTTCCGTTATTTACGCACCCCCTCCGTCCCCAGGGAGAGGGAAGAGGCCCCCGCCCGTCGGCAGAGGTCGAGGATTTCCACGGCCAATCCAGTGGGGCAATCCTGGTCTGCCAGGAGGAGGATGGGGCGCGTCTCCGGCGAGAGGGCCTCTTTCAGCAGGGAAGGCAGCTCCTCCTTGTCCACGGGATGTCCCTGGAAGAGGATACCGCCCTGGGGGGTAAGGGTGATTTGGAGCGTGGCGGCGGGAGCGGCGGGGGCGGAGGAGGCCGGGGGGAGAGTCACCTCCAAGGCACCCTGCCGGGAGAAGACACTGGTGACCATGAAGAAGACCAGAAGGAGAAAGACCATGTCCACCAGGGGAGAGATATTGACCTGCACCCCCTCCTCGGGTTCCAGCAAGGGATGTTCCTCCAGGCGCTCCATGGTCCTCTTCTACTCCCCTTTCGAAGCCAGCACCTGTTCCAGCGCGGCAGCCAGGCGGCGGTTCCGCCGGACGCACCAGGCATGGAAAAGCATGGCGGGAATGGCCACCAGCAATCCCGCCTCCGTGGTGACCAGCGCCTCGGAAATCCCCCCTGCCAGGAGGCGGGGGTCGCCGGTGCCGTGAAGGGTAATCTGCTGGAAGGCGCGAATCATGCCCGTGACCGTCCCCAGCAGTCCCAGCAAGGGAGCCACGGAGGCGGAGACCGCCAGCAGGGAAAGCCCCCGCTTCGCCTGTTCCAGGAACCCCCGGGCCACCTCCACGCGCCGCCCCTCCTCCCCTTCCGGAAGGGCGCGCAACGCCTCCCGGAGACGTTGCGCCTCCCGGCGGCGCCCGTGGCGGGCAAAGAAAAGGATTCGTTCCAGGAGGACGGCCAGGCAAAGCCAGGCCAGGACTCCCAGGGGCACCATCACCGCCCCCCCCTGCCGGAAATGGCTCCAGAGGCTCTGGCGGGGAGGAGGCGAGGCGGGAAGGAAGCCCTCCGGCCCAGACAGGGAAACCGGCATGGGCAGGGCACTGCCCTCCGGCGCCGCCATCCGCTGACGGATGCGCTCCTGCCCCTCCGGGGGAAGGCGAAGCAGCCGAAGCCCGTCCCGCCCCTTCTCGGCAAAGGCGACTCCCGCCTCCCCCGCCCCCGCAAAGTAGCAGAGGTCGCCAAAACGCAGGAGAAGCCCCTCCACCGGCAACCCCTCGGGCGTCACCACCATCCCGGCCTCCGGCAGGGCGCGGCGCATCCTGGCAACTTCCTCCCGGCGGCGGGGAAGGAGTTCCTGCCAGGGAGGCTCCCCCTCCCCGGAATGCAAGGGAAGAAGGAGGGATTCCGCCTCACGGCTGGCCCCCTGGACCTCCTGGCGGCGGCGGCGCAGCCCGGCAATCTCCGCCTCCAAGGAGCGAAGACGCTCCTCCAGGCCCGCAACCTCCGACTCCCGCTCACGAATCCTCTCCTGCAATTCCCTCCGGCGCACCTCCTGGGCCTCCCGGGACGCCGCCTCCTTCTGGACAACTTCCTCCCGGCGGCGGGAGAGGGCCTGGTTCTCCTGCAGCAAGGCCTGTGCGTCCACCTGTGCCTCCTCCCCCGCCAGAATGGCGCAGAAGGCAAGGAATGCCACGAAAAACCACGATGGGGCAAAGGGGATATTCCTCATAGTGGCAGCTCCCATGACCCATTTCCGTCGTTCCCCTGGCTTTCCTCCTGGGGGAAGGCCTTGTGCAACGGCGCCAGCAGGGCGGCGTCCCAGTGGTATTCCCATGCCTTCTCCGCCTCCTGCCAGACGCCATACCCCCCCATGGCGGCCGGGAAGTTGGCCACCCAGCATCGTCCAATCCCCAGGTAGAGCACCTGGAACTCCCGCAACTGTCCATCCGGGCCCACCAGCCGCTCCCGGGAGTAGGTCAATCTACGCCCCCGCGCCGCCTCCTCCCCCAGGGCCTCCACCTCCTCCCGCAAGGCGGCAACCCCTTCCGGCGCCAGGCGCGCCAGGCGCGCCTCCCCCTCCTGGCACTCCTGCTGCAATGCCCCGCGCTCCTTCTCCAGGCGCTCCAGGCGGAGGAAAAAGGAGCGCGCTTCTCCCTCCAGGCGAGCCAACTCCCCCTCCAAAGCCTGACTCTCCTGCCGGCGCTCCATCTCCCGGGAGGCATGCTCCCACTGAAGGGCGTTCACCTCCCCCGCACGCTGCTGATACTCCACCAGCAGACGCTGATACTCCTGGGGGGAAACCAGGGTCTCCCCCCGCAATCCAAGGCAAAGCCAGGCCATCAGCAGCAATGTCCAGCGCGTTCGTTTCATTGGGGGTTCTCCTTTTCCCGCATGGGCATTCCATGGAGGTGCATTCCGCCATCCACCGGCAGGATGACCCCCGTCATGGTGGGGGACTCCATCAGTAGAAGGGCCGCCGCCGCCAACTCCTCCTCCGTGGTGCGGCGGGAAATCGGCAAGCGAGCCAGGAGGGGCTCCATGACCGAAAGAGGCACCCCCTCGACAGGACGCACCAGCCCCGGCGCAAGCCCGTTGACCCGTATCCCCAACTTCCCCCAGGCAAAGGCACACAGGCGGGTTGCCTCCGCCAACGATTTCTTCGCCAGCAAATAGCCCGCACAGCCAGGATCCTCCTTCTCCCAACGGCCATCCAGCAAGTTCAAGATGGCCCCGGGAAACCCCCGCCGCGCAAAGGCGCGCATCAACGACATCGGCACCCGGAAATTCAATCGGAACGACTCCTCCCACTCCTCCTCCGTGGCCTCCAACAGCCCCCCGCGACAGTAGCACGAGGCATTGTTCACCAACCCGTCCAGACGTCCAAAAAGGGACGCCGCATGCGCAATCATCTCCTCTCCCGACAGGGAAAGCAAATCCGCCGGCAAGACCCGGGCAACTCCTCCCCCCCCCAATTCCTCCGCCAAGGCCCGGGCCTGGGACAGGGAATGGCTGCAGTGAATCACCACCCGCCACCCCCTGCGGGCAAACCCCCGGCAGAACTCCGCCCCAAGACGACGCCCGCCCCCCGTCACCAACACCACCGGAGCGGCGGAATCCGCAATGGAGGGAGGGGAACAGGAGGGGACCATGGCAATAATACAGGAAAAGGAAAAGGGAGGGGCGTCCTGGACGGATAAGAAACACGGAGAAAGGGCAATCCCGGTAAAAATATCCCCTCTTTCCCCGACTGCCAGACTCTTCTTACAGGTCGACGAATCGGCACTGCCGCTGAAAAACACGGAGAACACAGAAGAAGGCCCATGCAGCGGGATTTCTAGAACCCCTAGAACCCCTAGAACCCCTAGAACCCCTAGACCTTCTAGACCTTCTAGACCTTCTAGACCTTCTAGACCTTCTAGACCTTCTAGACTTTTTTAAGCAATAAAACCGGTTGGTCCATGCGGAGCATGGGTCAACCCTCCGTGTTGATGGCACCTGGGGTAGTACGCAAAAAGGCCGGAGGCCTCCTGTTGGGGGAGAACTCCGGCCGAGGATTCCGCGGGGAGGGCCTTCACCCTCCCCGCCTTGCTTTCGGGGCTACTTCTCGGGGATCACCACAGGCAGTTCCACTGCCTCGGTGGCCTTGATCCAGTAGCCCGTGCCCACCTTGAGGACATACTTGCCATTTTCCACCGCCAGTTCGTAGCCGCCATCGGCGGGGTTGAACTTGTAGATTTCGAGGCCGCCTTCGGCGTTCCTGGCAATCTTCTCGTAGACGGAGGGATAGGCCTTCTTGTACATGGCCTCGAAGTCGGCGATGTCGTAGACGGGGCCGATGATGTTGAAGCCCTTGGAGAGGCTGATGACATCATTTTCGGCGGTGCCGTAGACATTCACCGTGGCGGCGGTCTTGGCGTAGAGCCAGTATCCGCGGGTGGCCACCAGGTTGGTGGCGGCGACGTAGCGGCCGCCCTCATACTGCCAGACGGAGCCACTGTAGAGCTTGCTGCCGTTGACGCTGAAGACGTCGTCCACGGAGCCGTTCATGGGCGTCAGGGGCAGGGCCACCAGGTTCCATCCGGGCTTGAGGGTGATGGTCTGCATGGAGTCGGGTGCGCCGATGGTCACGCGGAAGATGGCGTACTTCTGTCCATTTTCATCCACCTGGAGGTTGTTCAGCTTGTCGCCCGTGAGGGTGATTTCGCCGGCGGTTCCAGGCGTGATGGTGGTGGTGGCGCCCAGGACGGGCTCGAAGTATCCATCCACGCGCTTGCGCATCTGGGTCACCGTCAGGCCGCTGGCGTTGGAGGTGGGCAGGCCCGTCCCGTCCCAGCAGAGGGCGAACTCCTGGATGATGTCGCTCTTGGGATCGCCCATTTCCGCCACCAGGAACCAGGTGGAGGTGTTGCCGTAGGGGCGCACATCCGTGGTGAGGGCGGGGAACTCATTGGTGAAGCCAATGGAGTAGAGGGCGCCCTGCGCCAGGGGCTGGCGGACGTAGGTGCCGTCTCCGGCGGGGACCGTCAGGCTGGGCATGGCGATGTCCAGGCTGGGATCATAGCCGAAGGTGGCGAACTCGCCCCAACCCAGCTTGACCGTCTCGTCGCCGGCCACCACAGTGGCTCCGCTCTTGAAGGCCTTGCGGGTGGTGAGGGTCATCTGCCAGGAGGAGGCGCCCACCTGGACCGCGTTGGAGGCGATGGGATTTCCGAATCCATACTCCTTGGAGTAGGGGTAGACCTCGCACTTCCAGACTTCGCCTTCGGCGGTCATGTCGGCGACGATGGTGTCGGCGTCCTTCACGGCCTGCTCCAGGAGGTAGCGTCTGGTGGCGAAGCTCTCCACGCTGGTGACACCCTTGAGGGGCACCACGACGCCATTCCGATACCAGAGGTAGCGGTAGTCGGTGATGCGCTCTCCCTCGGGAGTGTA
Source organism: Lentisphaeria bacterium (assembly GCA_016302725.1). Lineage (GTDB taxonomy): Bacteria > Verrucomicrobiota > Lentisphaeria > Oligosphaerales > Oligosphaeraceae > UBA1724. The sequence continues at coordinate 7,839 of JAEDNB010000024.1, read as the reverse complement.
GGCGACGGCATTCAACTTGGCCACCAGGTCATCCGTGGCGCCGGGGGCGGCAGGAGTCAGGGACAGGCGGGGCTGGTCCTCATCCTGGTTTACCCAGGTAATCTCGTCGCCATTCCAGGCCTCAGGCTCCATGTAGAGGTGCATGAAGTACTCCACGCCCACGTCGTAGGAGGAGCGCTTCTGGCTCCAGACATGGATGTAGTAGATGCCGGGTTCCAAGGGGAGCCTATCGAAGCGGGCGAAGACCGTGCAGTCTCCGCTGTTGTCGTTGGAGGAGAAGTCGGTGACGGAGATCACCTGCTTGCCCAGTTTCCCGTCCTTGCCCTGCTTGTAGACCTCCAGGGCGGTATCGGGGATGGTGAAGAGCTCCTTGTTGTAGCCATGGGTATACATGGTTCCAGTGTTGGTCTCGAAGGTCACCAGCATGCGGCGGTTGTCTCTGCCCTGGGGCACCACGAACTTCACCCAGTCGTCATCCTCCACCGACTTGAAGGTGTGGGTCTGGACCATGGGATCGGCGGTGTTCAGCCACGAGGTCTTGCTGTAGATGGGCCGCGCGGTAGTGTAGTCGTCGTTGCGTTCGTAGTAGGCGCCAGCGGAGGTATCCTCCTGGATGATCACCACGTTGGAGACCTTGGCGCGGGACTTCTCGCCGTAGACGTTCATGGCGTAGACGGCGCAGTAGACCTGGTCGCCGGCATCCAGGGCGTAGGTGAGGAAGCCAGTCTCCGTGAGGCCCATGTCGTCGGAGATGTCTCCCACGGCGGGCTGCCAGTAGGGCAGGTCCTGCCCGGCCGCCAGGACATAGCCGCTGGAAGTGACGGCCTTGTAGTACCACTGGTAGTAGTAGTTGAAGGCGTACTTGCAGGTGGAGCCGGAGGCGGTGGCCATGAGGATGGAGTTGGTGTCGGGAGCCACGGGAGTCAGTTTGACGGTGGCGGGGATGGTGGGTTCACCGTAGGTCTTCTTGCCGCTGTCATCGATTTCCTCGTCGAAGCCGGTGCCAATCTGGAGGTAGATCCACTCGGCCTTGACCATGGAGCCATCGGCGGCGGGGGCGGGCGGGATGGCGCGGGAGCGGGCACTGGAGCCCTCCCGTTCCAGCCACACCTTGAAGGACCAGACATCGCCCTGCTGGACCTTGCTCACGTCATTCATGACCAGGCTGGCGGTCTCGTTGGCGCCGATGGACTGGCTGGCGGTCTTGGTGAGGACCATGTTCCGGTACCAGGCCACGTGGGCGATGCCAGCGAAGTCGTTGACGTTGCGGACCTTGACTTCCAGGGCGCGTCCGGCGGGCAGCCCATCCTGGTCCTTGGTGGGGGAGACCAGCACCAGGGAGGCAGGCACCGCGTGCTCGCTGTCGGCTTCCTTCAGGGCAATCACCTTGGAGGCGCTCAAGACGCTGGTGACGCCATCGGAGTTGACCGCGGCCACGATGAGCTGGATGTAGTCGCCGACGCTGACGGCAACGCTCTCCAGTTCCAGTTCGGCGCCGGTTCCCAGCACCAGGTTGTTGGGAAGCGCGCTGCCCGTGGCGACCTCGTAGAGGCTGTCGGAGGAGTAGGTCAGGTCATCCACCTGGTATCCCTCGGCGGGGCTCTTCAGCCAGAAGTACTTGTAGGACACGCTGTCGGTGGCCGCCGTGGCGGGGTAGGAGAGGATGACCGCCTGGAGGATGTCGCTGGGCATGCCGCTGCCCAGGGGAGCCAGGTAGGCGAATCCGGGATCCTCGTCTCCCTCCTGGGTGCCGTGGGAGTAGGCGTAGATGCCCACGTCGAAGGCACTGGCGTGTTCGGGATCCTCCACCACGGTGGCAGTGCCGCACAGGCGGGCGGCGTTGGTCCAGCCATTGCGCCAGTCGAAGGCGTTGATGGCGTTGCTGTCGGCGCAGTAGAGGTAGGTGGGATAGAGGCTCGCGTCGGCGCGGAGTTCCTCGTCGGAGGCGCCGGCCAGGGCCGCGCGCTTGTCCAGGTTGACGTCGTCGAAGCGGTAGTAGGCCACCAGGCCGTCGTCATCGCCCTTGAGGGCCACATCCATGTTCTCCTGGATTTGGGCGGGGGTGCGGACCACGTCCCAGAAGCGGAGTTCATCGATGCCGCCCTTGAAGCCGGCGCCGGCGCGGGTGTAGACCAGTGCAGGGCCGCTGGTGATGGGCTGGGAGGAGGAGAGTCCATTGGCCACCTGGACACCATCCACGTAGAGGGTGATGATGTTGGTGTCTCCGTCGAAGGAGGCGGCCAGGTGGGTCCACTTCTCGGCCTCCATGGCATAGGGGGCGGTGAGGGTGCGGCCGCTGGTGTCGCCTTCCTTGTCGGAGAGGGCCACGTAGGGCTTTCCATCCTTGGTGAGTCCCAGCTCGTAGTTCAGCAGGGGCTTGTTCTCGTCCACGGTGCCCACCACCCTCTGGAGGATGAGGCCTCCCTGGGTGGGCTCCTGTGCGTAGACCATGGCCTCCAGGGTGAAGGTGGAGAGGGCGAATCGGCTCTGGAGAGGCATCTGGAGATAACCGTCCTTGCTTCCGTCGGTCTGGAGGAAGAGGTAGTTGACGGGGCTGTTCCAGTCGCTGGGATCGCTGGCGCTGGCGCGTTCAGCGGAGTCGCTGACACCGTCATTGTCCGTGTCTTCGCAGAGGGGATCGGTGAAGAGGGTGGAGATTTCGATGCCGTTGATGATGCCATCCCCGTCGTAGTCTTCCTTGCCGTCGAAGATTCCGTTGTTGTCGGAATCCCTGCTGGCGGGGTTGCTGCCGATGAGGTACTCGTTGTAGAGGTCGATGCCATCGTTGTCCTTGTCGTTCAGTGCGCCATACTGGTAGGCGTAGGGATCCAGGGTGGTTCCCACGATGGAGTGGTTGAGGATGTAGCCGTTGTTGTCGGCCCCCACGTTGCCGAAGGAGGCACTCATGGACTTGACAGCGTAGTCCTTGGTGGTGGCGCGGTAGTACCACACGGCGCGCGGGTCGTAGCGGTAGTCATGTCCCTTGGCGATGACCAGTTTGTTGTCCACGGTCAGGTCGACGTCGATGGAGCCGTTGAAGTATTCACGCTCGTATTCGGTATCTTCGCCGATCTTGAACTTGACAGTATTGACCACGTGACGGGACCAGACCACCACGACCTGGTTGCGGCCTGCCTTGAGGTGCTCGGCCAGATTGTGGCCGGCGGCCAACTCCTCTTCGGTGAGGGTATGCCCATTGAGGATGATGGCGGTGACCTGTGCGCCCAGGGTGGTGACGGTGGACATGTAGGCCTCCTTGGGGGCCACGTCAAGGTTGATGTACTTGTGCATGGTCACGAAGGCCATGTCCACGCCCAGCTGGTGGTTGTCGGCGATGTATCCGCCGTCAGGCTTGCCGCCGCCCACTTCGCCGAGTCCGCTCTTGGAGTAGGTCAGGCTGGCGAGGCGTCCGAGGTTCCAGGTGGTGCTGTAGGCGGTGGAGCCGCCCAGGCTGGTGTAGCCCACGCCGTACTGGTATCCGAAGAGGCCGACGATGGAGGTATCCTCCCACATGAGCATATCCTGCCAACGGCTGGTGCCAGTGTAGGACTGCTGGTGTCCGGGCACCTGGAGCCAACCGACGTAAGGCAGATTGTCGTTGGCGTTGGGGAAGGTGTTGAGCTTCCAGGTCTTCATCCACCATTCGGGGATTCCATCTCCGTCCACGTCATCCACGCCACCGATTGCCTTGGCGCCCTGGGAAGCGTCGAAGATGGAGCCCTCGGCCACCTTCACGGCGTAGCCTTCCTTCTGGAAGTGGGCGAAGTCCTCCACGGACTGCCCGCCGTCGTCGAAGCGGTAGTTGGCGCGCAACTGGTAGTCGCGTTCCATGAAGCGCTCTTCGGAGACGTTGCCCAGGCCATCCCTCATGTTGGCATAGGAGATGATGGCGTTGAGGGGGCTGGGGACGATCTTCTCGGCCCAGTATTCCACCTGTTCGGGGGTGCGGGTCTCGCCCCAGAAGCGGAATTCGTCGATGGCCACGCCTTCGATCTTTCCGATGCGGGCGAATTCGGAGGTCTTTCCGAAGTCCACGTCATAGCCCACGGGGAAGGAGGCGATGTAGGCGACCTTGTCGCGGTAGATGCTCAAGGTCCTGGCCTCGCTGTTCCAGTTCAGGGCGAGATAGGTCCAGACGGAGGGCTGGAGGGCGGGAGTGGCGCCCTCGCCGCCGACCATGGCCACGACCTCGCCGTAGGCGTTGAAGATTTCGCCCTTGGGGATGCCGTTGTCCAGGAGGAATCTCCAGCCCCAGCCGGTATCGGAGGAGCGGGTTTCGAAGAGGATGCCGCTGTTGGCGCCCTCGGCCCTGACCCACATTTCCAAGGTGAAGTCACCGGAGTAGACCTTGTCGTAGCGTCCCTTCTCCATGGTGCCCACGGCGAAGCGGTCGGGATAGGGCAGTTCCAGGTCGCCGTCCAGGGCGCCCAGGTCGAGGGAGCGGCTGGGGGCCTCGGTGGAGCGGTAGAGGCTCCAGTCGGTGTCCTTCACCTCGTTCCAGGTGACTCCCTCCAGGGGCATGCCGGTGGACTTGAGGACCACGACGGACATGGGATGGAGCGGGTTTGCGTCGAAGGCGATTTCGATCTTGTCGGAGACGCCGTCGTCATCGGAGTCCACGTTGAGCGGATCGGTGCCGTAGGTCATCTCCTCGGCATTGGTGAGTCCGTCCCCGTCGGAGTCGGCATCGCCATCCAGGGTTTCCTTGTCGCCCACAAGGGAGAAGGGATCGGTGGGATCGGCCCCTTCGCCGCGGAGGATATACTCGTAGTAGTCGGAGAGGAGGTCTCCATCGCTGTCGCTATCCTGGTCGGCGGTGATGAGGTCGCCGAAGAAGGAGTACTCCCACCAGTCGGCAATGCCATCCCCGTCGGAGTCTCCATTCTGGTATTCCTCGGAGTCGGTGATGGAGAGGCAGGCTTCGCCCTGGAAGGCGGCGGTCATGCCGTCGGTGGCCATCTCCTTCTGGTAGAGGGAGAGCGCCTGGCGATAGGAAGACTGGGCGTAGGAGAGCCAGGCTTCGGCGTTGGCCATCTCTTGCTTCAGGTCATCGCCGGGATTGCTGGTTTCGTCGTACGCGGCCTTGACGGTGTCGTAGTTCTCCTGGGCTCTCTGCAGGTTGCTGGAGGCGCGGGAGAGGGCGGCGGCCAGGTCGAGGCGGGTCTTGTAGGTGACGGCGGCCACCTGCTTTCCGGAGGCGACGGTGTAGTTGAAGTTGAAGTAGGCCGCCAGGTCGGTGGTGTCCTCGGCAAGGAAGACATTGCGGTTGAGGCGGATGTAGTCCAGTTCCAGGGCCATGTTCCAGAGGCGGGCTTCATCCATCACCACGGAGAGGCGGGTGGAGGCGGTGTCCAGGTCGCCGAAGACCAGGTCGCCATCCTCGGTGGAGGCGCCCAGCTTGGCGGCGACTTTGCCAGAGTCGAAGAGGTGCTCTTCGCCGTCGGCGTAGGCCAGGATGGTGATTTGCGCGCGGGAGGCTTCCACCTGGTGCACCACGAAGGCGGCGTGGACCCACTTCTGGACGGGCACCTGCCAATCCAGGGCGAAGGTCTTCACCTTGGTGAGGGAGAGGGCATCCCGCACCGTGAGGGTGAGCTTGCCGTCCTTCAGGCCGAACCAGAAGTCGGCCTTGGCTCCCTTGCGGTCGGCTGTCTTCTGGAAGAGAGTGCCGTCCAGGCTGGAGGCCGCATGGAGGTTGAACCAGAGTTCCCCGGACCAGGTGGAGAGGTCGGACACCATTCCGTTGAAGTCATTCACCTTGGCGTAGGGGGCGGTGCGCTCGGCCACGATGCGGGGGACCTTCACGAAGGCGTTGGCCTCCTCATCGTAGGCGAGGACGTAGGCCTGGTGTGCGGCGGTGATGAGGTCCAGGCCGCGGTTGTACCAGGGATCGGCGGGATTGGTGGGGTCGGTGGAGACCATGACCTCCTCCCAGTCGGAGAGGCTGTCGCCGTCGGTGTCCTTCAGGCAGGGATCGGTGCCGAAGATTTCCAGTTCCATGTCGTTGCCCAACTGGTCTCCGTCATAGTCCACCTCGCTGTCCAGGGCGGTGAGCAGTTCATCCAGGCCCACCACCATGTCGGTGACCTCGGTGGTGGTTCCGGCGAGCAGGAAGCGGCCCTTGCCGTCCTGGGTCACCTGCAGATACTTGCCGTTCTCCAGGAGGACGAAATGCTTCCGGTTGGGGGTGATTTTCCTGGTGGGGTCGTAGCCCATCCTGTATTCGTAGAGGTCGGGCAGCCCGTCTCCGTCGAAGTCGGTGGTTTTGTTAGCGGTGGCGAGGTCGCCGAACCACTTCAGCTCCCACTCGTCGGCAATGCCATCCAGGTCGGAGTCCTCCTTGGTGGGATCCTCGGGGTCGGGATCGATGGGACCGGGCTCCCCGGGGTCGGGATCGATGGGTTCGGCCTGGCTGGTGGCCTTGGCGGCCACGATTTCGGCAGGGTTGCCGGCGTAGTCCACAAGGGCGGTGTCTTCGGTGAAGACGGCAGTGACCTTTACGTCGCCGTTGGAGTAGTCCGAGGGCACCCTGCCCTCGGCGGCGGCCAGGGTCAGGGTCACGGTCTTCCCAGTGCTGGAGAGGCTCCAGTCGGTGACCTTGTAGTCGTGGCCGGTGGCGATGTCGGTGACGGTCCAGACGGAGACATCATTGCCCTGGAGGCGCTTCATGCCCTCGTCGAAGACCAGGGTGACGGTATCCAGGAGCTGTCCGCCTGCGGCCAGGGCGGCGGCATTCTCCAACTGCGGGGGCTTGGAGTCGATGGTGATGATTCCGGTGGTGACCGCAGCGCTCTGGGTCAGGGTCTTGTTGAGGGAGACGTCGCCGACGCCCACGTAGGCGGTGAACTTGTCGCCGTCATTGTTGAGTTCGGTGTTGTTGGCGGTGACGCTGGGGATGACCACCACGAAGAAGTCGTAGAGGCCGTCCTGGGTCGCGCCGGTGATGTCGTTCAAGGAGGCGGGGGCCAGGGTGACGGACTGCGTGGTGCCATTCTGGCTCCAGGCGGGGGTGCCGGCCAGGGGGACGATGGCGTCGATGGCGGGATTGAAGACGCCGTTGCCGTCCATGTCGCGCCACAGCTGGACGCCGGAGGTCTTGTCCTTGGCGAGGGCGCAGAAGTCGCTGGTGACCCATCCGCCCACGTTGTTGAAGTTGACACGGACGCTGGAGAGGATCACATCGGGGGCGCCGCTGTTGGCGATGTCCAGTCCGATGATGGCGCTCATGGCGCTTTCCTCGGTGGCGAAGGCAGGGCTATCGGCCTTGGGGGTGAAGCGGCGGATGGTGCGGTCGCCATTCACCAGGAACTCCCAGGTCATCTCCATGTCCTCCCAGAGGTCGTCCACAGAGAGGATGAGGGCATTCTCCTGGGTGTAGTTCTCCTGGGCGGGGGTGCTGGCCTTCAGGTAGTCGGTGGCCTTGAAGGGAACCAGGGCTTCGCCCAGGTGCTCGTCCACCCGGAACTCCTGCCCATCCTGGGCGAAGGCGGGGGAGAGGACCACCTGGTCGGTGGCCAGCACTTCGTGGGCGGGCATGGCGGTGCCGTCTCCCAGGCGGGCGATGACCACGTCGTGGAAGGGATCGAAGTTGCGGTTGGCGTCGCCATCCACGTCCAGGTAGAAGAGGTAGAGTGCGCCGTCAATGAACTCGCCGCCGGGGACGGGGGCCGCGGGGAAGAGGGCCAGCTGGTCATTCTCCAGGCTCACGGTCTTGGTGCCGGCGCCCTGGGAGGCCAGGGAGTCGCTGTCCAGGACGGCATCCATCCAGGGCAGGGTGTAGACCCGGTCGGTGTCGAAGAAGACAGGTTCGTTCACCTGCCAGACGCCGTCTCCGTCCAC
>JAEDNB010000219.1 GCA_016302725.1 Lentisphaeria bacterium | reverse complement strand
GCAGGAACAGCAAGGCCAGCAGGAACAGCAAGGCCAGCAGGAACAGCAAGGCCAGCAGGAACAGCAAGGCCAGCAGGAACAGCAAGGCCAGCAGGAACAGCAAGGCCAGCAGGAACAGCAAGGCCAGCAGGAACAGCAAGGCCAGTCATCATCCCAGGAGGAGTCCTCCATCGCCCCCTTCCAGGAGCAGGAAATGGATTCCCGGGGAGAGGAGGAGCGTCGTCCCCAGCCCCTCCGGGTTGAGGAGGCGGGGAAGGACGCCCCTCTGGAGGGAGAGCGTGTCGTTAGCCCCCTGCCTTCAGAACTTCAGCAGATTTTGGACCAGGAGATGCAGCGGCGCATGATGCGGCGGCAGAAAAACTACCGTCAGCGTCCTGTGGAGAAGGACTGGTAGCCCTGTCCTGGGGGGTATTCGTCCCTCTCCGGCAGGATGCCGGAGCGGCGCAGCCCATTTCCGTTTCCTTAGCAACCCCATTTGATTTTCAGAGATGATGTCCATTCTTCCCCCGATTTCCTCACGGTCTGCCTTCGCCCTGGTGTTTCTGGCGGTTCTTTCCCTCTGGGGGAGTCCTGTCCTGGAGGTCCAGGTGAGCAAGAATCCCATTTCCCTGCGGGAGACAGTGGAGTTGACTCTCGTCCTCCAGGACGAGGAGGCCCCCCTTTCCGGGGCGCCCCAGGAGATTGCCCTGCCCCCGTCCCTCCCCTTCCAGGTCCTCCGCAAGAGCGGTCCCTCCTTCCAGAGTGTTTCCCACACCGTATGGCGCAATGGGCAGACGTCCCGCCAGGTCAACCGTTCTTCCGCCACCTACACCTATCTCCTGAAGCCCACCCGCACAGGCGACTTGACCATCCCTCCGGTGGAACTTTCCTACCAGGGCAAAGCCCTCCGCAGCGAACCCCTGGTGGTCCAGGTACGGGACAATCCCGCCGCACCCTCGCCCTCGGAGCTGGAATACGACCTTCGCCTTTCCCCCGGCAGGACAGTCCCCGGGGTGCCGGTCACCCTGACCCTGGAGCTGGTCCATCCGCGCCAATTTGCCATCCGCCACCTGCAGCCCACCCTGGACCTGGAGGCCCTGGGCAAGGATTTCGAGGTGGAGATGGCCTCCCCCAGCATTCCCCGCAGCGGCCTGGAGTGGAAGCAGGAGGAGTTCACCCGGAACGGGGTGCCCTGCAAACGCACCTACCTGGAATTGCGCCTCACCCCCCTGCACACCGGAACCTTCTCCCTCCCCCCCAGCGCCCTGGACCTGGTCTACGAAGACAACCGGAATTCCCGCACCCCCTTCCCTTCCCTTTTCTATGACTTCCTCGGCAACTCCCTGAAGGAGGAGACCCTGGCCTCCTCCTCCCCCACCCTGGAGGTGGAGGATTTCCCCCTGGCCGGCAAACCCGAGGGCTTCAGCGGCCTCCTGGCCCCCCTCCAAGTCACCGCCTCCGTGGACGAGACCACTCCCCGGGTGGGGGATCCCGTCCAACTGACCCTGCGCCTCCGGGGGGATTTCCTCTCCCCCCAATCCCCCCTGCCCCACTGGGAAAAGGCACTGGAGGCCCTGCCCCACTTCAAGGTCTTCGGCAATGACCCCTGCCTGCCAGGGGAAGATGGCACCCTGGTCGTCAGGCGCACCCTCCGCCCCCTCCAGGAAGGAAAGTGGGAAATCCCCCCCCTCGCCATCCCCTACTACGACCCGCAGAAACGGGAATACGGGGTGGCCACCAGCGACCCCATCCCCTTGTCTGTGCAGGCGGCAGACGAGGCCACTCTCCCCACCCTGGCACCCACCACGCCCCAGGGAAAAACGCCCCCCAAGGCACAGGCCGCCAGGACTGACACGCCCAGCCCCGCAGAAGCCCCCCAAGGCTCCCTCCTCCCCAGCCGCGACATCCTCCTCTGGTGCCTCCTCCTCCCCGCCGCCTTGCTGGCCCTGGGGGGACTCCTCAAGGGAGGGCTCTCCCTGCGGAAACGATACCTGGCCTCCCCCAGGACCCAGGCCAGGACTGCCCGAAAAAACCTGGAAAGGGAACTGGATGGCCTGGACGAAAATGCCCCCAGGGCTACAGCACAGGCCGCCCGCGCCTACGAAACCTTCCTCTGCCAAAGACTCCATCTCACCACCCCCATCACCCCGCATTCTCTGGAAGAGGCCTGGAACCGGCATAACCTCCCCGCACATCTCCTCCCCTCCTTCCAGACCCTCCAGGAACACTGCGACGCCGCACAATACGGACTGCTCTCCATCCCCCTCGCCCAATTGAAGGAGGAAATCCTGGACGCCGTCCAGAATCTGTAACCCCCACCACCCCATGCGCGTCCCCCGTCCATTCCCCTGCCTCCTCCTCCTGGCCCTCCTCCTCCCCTGGCCCAGAGGATTCGCCCAACCCCCCGCCACCCCCACCGGCCACCGACGCATGGACCCGGGATTCCAGGAACGGCAGGGCATGCTCCTCTTCCAGCAGGGCGACTCCCCACGGGCACTCCTCCACCTCCAACGCGCCAGGCTCTGCGCCCCCGGTAACCCACGCCTCCTCCAGGAACTGGACCAGGTCCGGAATACCCTCCCCAAGGCCAGCCGAACCTCCTTGCCCAAACCCCTCCTCCCCTTTCCCTATCTGCCCACTTTCCCGCAACTGGTGGCCGCCACCCTCGCCGCCTGGGGCCTCCTCTGCCTCACTCTCCTGGCCCTCCTCTGGCACCGGAAACGTGGCCTCCAACGCCTCGCCCTGAGCCTCGCACTCCTCACCCTCCTCCTGGCCACCCCAACCCTCGCCTGGACCTGGCGACTGCACCAAACCTCCCCCGCCGTGGTCATCACCCCGGAAGCCCAGCCTAGAAGCGGCCCAGGAAACACATTCCCCCAAACTGCCACCCCACTCCCACAAGGCAGCGAAGTCACCCTCCACTACACCCAGGGAAAGTGGTGCCGCGTAACCCTGCCCGACAACTCCCCCGCCTGGCTCCCCGAAAACTCCCTCTATCACTGACCAACCAGCTGCTTGACACGGAGGGCACGGAGGTTTTTAAACACGGAGAGCACGGAAACGCCCGGCTTGCCGGGCGCACGGAAGACACGGAGGGCAGGTCCATGCCAAGCATGGCCCTGCCGGGGATTTTGTATTATGTCATTGCTTAATTTGATTCTAGAAATCTAGAAATCTAGTTATCTAGAAATCTAGTTATCTAGAAATCTA
>JAEDNB010000023.1 GCA_016302725.1 Lentisphaeria bacterium | reverse complement strand
CCACGCCGCCCCCTTCCCGCCCTCCGTGCGCCCGGCTTGCCGGGCGTTTCCGTGCCCTCCGTGTTCAAGCGGAGCGTCAGGGGGTTTCCCGTCGCAGGAGGGTTCCCGGGGCGAGGGCCTCCAGTTTTCCGGCGATGGGGATGGCCACGGCACGCAGGGGGCGGACGATGGCGACTTTAAGCCGGACGAGGCTTTCCCCGTTTCGGGAGAGATAGAGGACCTGTCCTTCCCGGAGTCCATGGAGGCTTCCCTGGTCCAGGAGGACCAGTTGAGCGGCCTGGTCGATTTGGAGGACGGCGGTGCTTCCGGAGGAGGCGACCAACTGTGGGAGGGTGGCCAGTCCCAGGGCCTCCCTGGCCTCCGCCATGCGCCCTTCCAGTTCCCCGCCCTGTTTTTCCAGGGAGTCGCGGAGGGCTTCCGAGGCCTGTGCGGCCTCCAGGGCGGCCATGCTTGCCTTTTGGTATCGTTCCCAAGCCTCCTGTGCCTCCTGGAGGAGGCGTCGGCATTCCGCCATGGCGTTCAGCATGAGGACGGCGTCGGGCTCCTGGTTTTTTTCTCCTTCCGCCTCCCGGATCAAGTGTGCGGCCTCCAGGTCTTGGCGCACCAGGTCTTTGGCGAGGCGGTCGGTTTCCAGGAGGAGTGTGGCGTACTGTCCCCGCAATTCAGCCAGTTCCCGTTCCCGTTCTCCGGCGGTCTTGGCGGCCTGTGCGGCTTCCTCCTTCAGTTGTGCAGCCAGTTCCCGGGCCTCGGCCAGTTGGAGGCGGAGACTTTCCACCACATCCGGCAGGGGTTTTCCCATGGCCTCCTCGGGGGCCGGGAGGGCGTCGCCTCCCAGGAGGAGGAAGAGGGCGAGAAGGCAGGGGAGGAGACCTCCTTTTCCGGGGAGTTCCTTCCTAGGCATGGGGGAGGAGATGTTCGTCGCCCAGGTGTGCGCCCTTTTGGAGATAGGCCACATACTCCCGGGCGGCCTCCTCCAGGGTCATGGGCGTCTCCCTGTATCCGGCGCGGCGGAGCTTTTCCATCTCCAGGCAGGTGTAGTATTGGTATCTCGCCTTCAATTCCTCGGGCATGTCGATGTATTGGATTTTCACGGGCCTGTCCATGGCGGCGAACATGGCCCTGGCCAGGTCGTTCCAGGTGCGAGTGCTTCCATAGCCGATATTGAAGAGCCCCGTGGCGGCGCGGCCTGCCTCCGTCATGAAGAAGACGGTCATCTTGGCGGCGTCCTTCACATAGAGGAAATCCCGCACCTGTTCCCCGTCCCCGTATTCCGGGCGGTAGCTCCGGAACAGCTTCACCTCCCCGGCCTGGGAAATCTGCTCGAAGCACCGCAGCAGCATGCTCCGCATCTTCCCCTTGTGGTATTCATTGGGGCCGAAGACATTGGAATACTTCACCCCCACGAAGGAAGCGCCCCCCTCCTGCTCCCCCGACAGCCATCCGCGCTGCAGAAGATACTGGTCGAAAAGCTGCTTGGAGTAGCCGTATTTGTTCAAGGGGCGCAGGGAAGGCACCTGGGACTCGTCGTCCCGAAAGCCAACCTCACCGTCTCCGTAGGTGGCGGCGCTGGAGGCGTAGACCATGCGGATGCCCCGTCGCATAGCGTAGTCCGCCAGCATCTTGCCGCACAGGAAATTGTTGTCCATCAAATAGGAGGCATCGGGCTCCGTGGTGTCGGAGCAGTTGCCCAGGTGGAAGATGGCCTGGAAGGGATAGACCTGGTCATAGACCCCGTTGATGAGTTCCTCATAGAAGCCGGAGTCCTTCTCGAAATAGTCGGCGAAGCGCAGGGCGCGGAGATTCTGCCACTTCTCCCCCTCCCCCAGATGGTCCACCACCACGATGTTCTCGAAGCCCATCTGGTTGAGGTGGTAGACGATGGCGCTTCCAATGAGGCCCGCGCCGCCGGTCACCAGAATCCAACTCTTCCTGTCCATCTCCATTGCTTTTTCCTTGATTTTCGGTTTGTCCTTCGCCGGCCAGTGGCGGCAGCGTTTGCGTTTCCCCTTTCTTTCTGACGGCCCCCTCAAGGGCGGGGTTCCCGCAGGGCGTCGTAGATGGCCAGGGCCGTGGCGGCAATCACCACCGGCACCGCCCGGATGGCGACGCACGGGTCATGGCGCCCCACGACGCGCAGTTCCTGCACCTCCTTCCGGGAGAGGCTGATGCTCTGCTGTGGCCGGGCGATGGAGGAGGTTGGCTTGAAGGCGGCGCGGAAGACGATGGGCATTCCCGTGGACATGCCGCCCAGGATGCCGCCGCAGTGGTTGGTGACCGTGCGGACGCGTCCCTTCCCGTCGATGACATAGGGGTCGTTGTTCTCGCTTCCATGGACCATGCTGGCATAGAAGCCGTCTCCGAAGGAGACCCCCTTCACGGCGGGAATGGCGAACAAGGCCTGGGAGAGGCGGTTTTCCAGGCCATAGAACATGGGGTCGCCGATTCCGGGGGGCATCCCCACCACGGCGGCCTCCACCACGCCGCCCACGGAATCGCAGGACATGCGGGCGGCCTCCACCTCCCTCTTCATCATCTCCCCCGCCTCGTCGCAAAGGACCGGGAACTCCTTCTTGTCCAGGCGCCGCAGGGCGGCGGCGGAGACCTTCACGGGATCGAAGACATCGTCCCCCACCTGGGCAATCTGGGCAAGATGGGCGCCGATGACAATCCCCTCCTCCTTCTCCAGAATCTGCCGGAGGATTCCGCCGGCGATGCAGATGGGGGCGGTGAGGCGTCCGGAGAAGATTCCGCCGCCCCGGATGTCGTTGTAGCCATGGAATTTGACGGCGGCGGGATAGTCGGAGTGCCCGGGCCTGGGGCAATCCTTCAGGTTGCTGTAGTCCTTGGAGTGCTGGTCCCCGTTTCGGATGATGGCGCACAGGGTGGCGCCGGTCAGGACGCCGTCCTGGATTCCGGAGAGGATTTCGGGCTGGTCCTTTTCCTTTCTCTGGGTGGTCAGCAGTCCCTGTCCCCCCGGGGCGCGTCGGGCCAGGAAGGCATTGAGTGCCTCCATGTCCAGTTTGAAGCCGGCGGGAAGCCCCTCCAGGGTGCAGCCGATAGCCGCCCCGTGGGACTCCCCGAAGATGGTGACGCGGACATTTTTGCCGAATGTATTCACAGTGTAACCTCCTCTCCCGTGGCAAGGGAATAGGCCTGCCAGAAAGCGGGCCAGGATTTGGCGACGGCCTGGGCATCCAGAATGGTGACCTCCCCCTGGGCGGCGCAGGCCGCCGCGGCAGCCGCCATCACGATTCTATGGTCGTTCACTCCATCCACCACGCCTCCTGTGAGGCGCTCCACCCCTGTGACCTGGAGGACATCCCCCTGGATTTCCCCGCGTCCCCCCAAGGCGGCCACCAGGGCGCGGGAGGCCTCCAGGCGGTCGGACTCCTTCAGGCGCAGGCGCTCCCCGTGGACGAAGCGGGTGGTGCCGTCGGCCAAGGCGGCCACCACCGCCAAGGCAGGCACCATGTCGGGAATGGGGCGGACATCGATTTCCGGGACTGCCTTCAGTTTCCCGGGGCGCACCCGCACCCCTTCGGGCAGGCACTCCACCTGTGCCCCAAAGGCCTGGAGCAGTTCCACCACCCGGCGGTCCCCCTGGGCGGAAACGGGGGAGAGATTCTTCAGCAGGACTCCCTGGGGATTTTCCCGCCCCAGGGCGGCGGCCACCATGGGGAAGGCGGCGGCGGACCAGTCCCCTTCCACGGGACCCAGGGTCTCCGGGGCATGGTAGTGCGCCTCCGGCGGCACGGAAAAGCCCTCCTCCTTTGTCTGGACCATCGCCCCGAATTGTCCCATGGCCTGGGTTGTGAGGGTGACGTAGTCCCGGGATTCCAGGGGGGAAGTCAACTGGATGGTCCCCCCCCCCGCCAGGGGCAGGGCCAGGAGCAGGCCGGTGACGAACTGGGAGGAGACATTTCCGGGGAGGCGGAAGAGGCCTCCCTGGAGCCTTCCCTTCAGCCGCAGGGGGAGGTGTTCCCCCTCCACCGTCACGCCATGGGTGCGCAGTTCCTCCAGGAGCGCCCCCAGGGGGCGCTGGGGAAGGCGGCCGCGTCCCTGGAAGAGCCACTCCCCTCCCAGGGCGGCGGCCACGGGCAGCAGGAAGCGCAGGGTGCTTCCCGACTCTCCGCAATCCAGGAGAGGGCATCCCTCCCGGGGTGCCTGGAGGGTGGCCAAGGCCGAGCGGGTCGCCTCCAGGTCTTCGGAGGCGGGTCCCAGGAGGCGGACGGCCCCCGGGGGCATGCCCGCCAGGGCGGCGCAAATCATCTGGCGGTGGGCAACGGACTTGGAGGAGGGGATTTCCACCTCTCCCCGCCAGGGCCTGGGCTTGAGGACGACCTGGCTCATGGGAGGAGGCGCTCCCCCGCCAGTTCCGCCACCGGGAGTGTCTTGAGGACGCAACGTCCCAGGCATTCGGGCACCACCAGGGTCAATTCATTTCCCCTGCGTTTCTTGTCGTGGAGCATCGCCTCCGCCAGGCGTTCCCAGGGATAGGGGAGTTCCACGGGGAGTTCATAGAGTTCCAGGGCCTGGGCGATTTGGGCATGGAGGCCGGCTTCGCACCAGCCCCTTTCCTCGGCCAGGCGGGTCACCGCAACCATGCCAATGGCCACGGCCTGTCCATGGGAGATGGCGAAATCGCTTTCCCGTTCCACCGCATGCCCCAGGGTATGGCCGAAATTCAGCAGGGCCCGTTCCCCCCGGTCGAATTCATCCCCGGCGACAATCTCCGCCTTGATTTCCACGCAGCGGGCGATGACCTGCCGGAGATTCTCCTGGAATCCCCCGGGGGTGGCCAGGAGGCGGAAGAGGGCCGCATCCCGGATTACCCCGTACTTGACGGCCTCCGCCACCCCGTCGAAGAGGATGCGCCGAGGCAGAGTGGAGAGGAGGTCGGTGTCGCAGAGGACGGCGCGGGGCTGCCAGAAGGCCCCCGCCAGGTTCTTACCCTGGGGCAAATCCACGCCGGTCTTTCCCCCCACGGAGGAGTCGATGGCGGCCAGGAGGGTGGTGGGGAGTTGGAGCACGGAGATTCCGCGCAGGTAGATGGCCGCCGTGAAGCCGGCCATGTCCCCCGTCACCCCGCCTCCCAGGGCCACCACCAGGTCGCTGCGGGTGAGTTGCTCCCGGGCGAGGAAATCCAGCATCTCCCCGATGGTGCCCAGATGCTTGCTGGCCTCCCCGGCGGGGAAGATGAAGTGGGGGCTATCCGGAGGCAGGAAGGAGAGGACCCGGGAGAGATGGAGAGGGCCCACGTTGCTGTCCGTAATCACCGCCACCCGGCGGGCGCCCGATTTCGCCACGGCCTCGGGCAGGAGTTCCAGCGCACCGGGGCCGACGGAGACCTGGTAGGCGCCTCCGGAGCAGGAAACCGGGATATGGGCAAGGGAAGAGAGGGGCATCTGTTGGAAACCCCGGGCGGGGCTTTGCTGCTGGTAGTATATATGAGGTACTAAAAGAGGGAGTATGGGGTGCGGGGCAAGGCGTTCACCTTTTCCTTCGTCTCCCTCCCCTTCTTCAGGAGCTGCCGGAGTTTCTCCCGGTCCCCGGCGGCGATGGCCTCCCGGAACTTCCGGAGATTGTCCAGGACATTGTCCAATTCCTCCAGGAGGGGTTCCCGGTTGTCCAGGAAGAGTTCGGCCCACATGTCCTCCTGCATGGTCGCCACCCGGGTCATGTCCCGGAAGGAGCCGGCGGAGAATCCGCTATGGCGCAGGGCGGTGGGGGATTGGACGTAGGCGCTGGCCAGCACATGGGCCAGCTGGCTGGTGTAGGCGATGATGCGGTCATGCTCCTCCGCCGTGGAGAATTTCACCGTGCCGAACCCCAGTCCCAGGAAAAAGGCCTTCACCCGTTCCAAGGTCTCGATGGGGAGGGTGCCCCAGGGGACCAGAATCATGGAGGCCTGGTTGAAGAGGTTGCCCATGGAGGCCTCGAAGCCGGAGCGCTCGATGCCGGCCATGGGGTGCCCCCCCAGGAAGGTCAGTCCCAGGCTCTCGCAAAGCGCGCCCACCCGCTGGCACACCACCCGCTTCACCCCGCAGGTGTCCACCACCAGGGTGCCGGGGCGCAGAAGATGCGCCTTCTCCTCCATCCACTGGATCGTGGCCTGGGGATAGAGGGCCAGAATCAGCATGTCCAACTCGGCAAGCCGCCCATCCGTCAACTCCTCGTCCACGGCATGGACCAGTTTCGCCCGGAGGCGGACGGATTCCTGGATGTCATATCCCAGGACCCGGCACTCTCCCCGGGCCTTCAAGGCACGGGCCAGGGAGCCCCCGATGAGCCCCAGCCCCACGACGCCGACGCTTTTCATGCCCTCCCCTCCTCTTTCTCCAGTTCCAGGGCCTGGCGCACGGCGTGGACACGGGGCACCATTTCCTGGAAGACGGCGGGGGTGATGGACTGTGGCCCGTCGCACCAGGCGTGTTCCGGGTCGTTGTGGACTTCGATGATGAGCCCGTCGGCGCCGGTGGCGGCGGCGGAGATGCCCATGGTGGGCACCAGCCAGGAGCGTCCGGAGGCATGGCTGGGATCGATGACCACAGGCAGGTGGGAGAGCTTGTGGAGGACGGGGATGGCGGTCAAGTCCAGGGTGTTGCGGGTATAGGTCTCGAAGGTGCGGATGCCCCGTTCACAGAGCATCACCTGGGAATTTCCCCCGGACATGATGTGTTCGGCGCTCATCAGCAGTTCCTGGTAGGTATTGGCCAGGCCCCGTTTCAGCAGGATGGGCTTGCGGATATGCCCCAGGGCGTGGAGCAGTTCGAAATTCTGCATATTCCTCGCCCCCACCTGGATGATGTCCACCTCCTCGAAGAGGGGGAGTTGTGCGGCGTCCATGATTTCGGTGACCACGGGCAGTCCGCTCTGGCGTTTTGCCTCCAGAAGCAGTTGGATGCCCCGTTCCCGCATTCCCTGGAAGGAGTAGGGGGAGGTGCGGGGCTTGAATGCCCCGCCCCGCAGGATGTTTGCGCCGGCCGCCTTCACCGCCAGGGCCACGGAGCAGATCTGCTCCTCGCTTTCCACGGAGCAGGGGCCCGCGATCAAGGCAAAGTGGCCGCCCCCGATTTTCACGCCGTTGGCCAGTTCCACCACCGTGTCCTCTGGGTGGAATTTACGGTTTGCCGCCTTGTAGGGGTCCTGGACCCGCTTCACCTCGTCCACGATGTCCAGGGCGCTGATGAGGTCCATGTCCAGCCGTGAGGTATCCCCCACCAGGCCGAGAATCATCTGGCGCTGTCCATGGGAGGTATGGATTTCCACCCCCTGGCTCTTCAGCCAGGCGGTCAGGTCCTGCAGTTGCCCCGGATTGGGGTTTTCCTTCAAAATGACAATCATGGTTCTGGCGTGCCTCCGGGGGGCGTCCCGTCCTGCACCGGGGCGGTTTTCCGTCCTGGGGGAAGGGCCTCGTCATCCCGGCGCACGCGGACTGGGGAAATGGGGGATGGGGAAAGGCGCCGTCGGAAAGGCGCGGGGCGTAATTTAGCCCAGATTTTTCCCCCTACGTACCGTCTTGCCTGATTATATTCTCCCCCGCATCCGGGCGGTCCGGCCCCTTGCCGAGAAGCCCCCGCACCCTGGGCGCCCCCCTTCCCTGTTTTCCTCCTTCCCACCCTCCTGTCCCCCTCCAAAGAGAATCATGAGACTCCCCGCCATCTGGTCCGACCACGCCATCATCCAGCGCAACAAGCCCATTGTCGTCTGGGGCTGGTGCGACACTCCCCGCGTCATGGTCCACGCCACCCTGGGGCCGGTTTCCGCCCAAGCCCCCAGTTCCTGGGATGGGCGTTTCATGCTCCGTCTCCCCCCCCTTTCCGCCGGCGGCCCCCTGGAGTTGCGGGTGACCTGCGGCAAGGAGGAGTGTGTCTGCCGTGATCTGCATGTGGGCGAGGTCTGGCTGGTCTCGGGGCAGTCCAATGCGGAATTCCCCCTCATGACCTTCACCCCCGAGGATCCCCTGGACCAGACGCCCCAGTACCTCCAGGAAGGAGGAGAAGATCCCCTCCTGCGGTGCTTCACTACCTTTGACGACGCCCTGGTGAACTGGCCGGACCAACTGCCTCCCGGCAGTTCCTGGCAGCTCTCCAGCAAGGAGACCGCCCCCGCCTTCACCGCCATCGGCGCCTGGTTCGCCCTCTTCCACCGGAAGCATTTCCCCGAGGTGCCCGTAGGCATCGTCCACTCCTCCTGGGGCGGCACCCCCGTCTGCGCCTGGACCAGCCGGGAGACCCTGGCCCGCCGTCCGGAGAACCGGGCGATGCTGGAGGCGGACGACCTGGCCGTCTACAAAAAGGAAGCCTGGAAGAACCTGGGCACCCGCCCCTCCTTCCCCGATTGCATCTGCGAAGACACCCAGCGCTTTGAAGACATCACCCAGAAGGATCCGGGAAACAAGGGGTTTGCCCTGGGATACGCCCGGGAGGATTTCGACGACTCCCAGTGGAAGACCATGACCATCCCCGGCTCCTGGCTCACCCAGAAAATCTCCACCCACGGCTCCCTCTGGGTGCGGCGGGAGGTAACCATCCCCCCAGCCTGGGCCAACCAGCCCCTCATGCTCAACCTGGGCGGCGTCGACAAGCATGACATCACCTATTTCAACGGCGTCCAGGTAGGCGCCACGGGAAAGGATTTCGACACCCAGTACTGGCTCACCCCGCGCCACTACCCCATTCCCGCGGAATTGGTAAAGCCGGGCAGGAACGTGGTGGCCATCCGCGCCTACTGCTTCCTCTACGACGCCGCCTTCACCGGCGGCGCCCACGCCTATTCCCTGGAAAATCCGGCCACCGGGGAGACCATCCCCCTGGCGGACATCCCCTGGAAGGCCTGGCCGGAATACGCCTTCGTGCCCCAGGGAGGGCGGCAGGAGGCCTTCAACCCCGTCTGCGACAGCCACGCCCCCCATCGGCTCTACGAGAACAAAATCCACCCCCTGGTCCCCTTCCCCATCCGGGGAGTCCTCTGGTACCAGGGGGAGACCGACGCCGACCGTGAGGAGACCACCAACCTCTACGCCATGCGCTTCCGGGATCTCATCGAGGACTGGCGCCACGCCTGGGGACAGGGGGAGGATTTCCCCTTCTACTACGTCCAGTTGGCCAACTACCAGGCTTCCCATCCTGAAAACTGGCTGAAGATCCAGGACGCCCAGCGCCGGGTCTTCCTGGACACCCCCGAAACCGGCGTCATCACCGCCACCGACCTGGCCCTCTTCGAGCCCCTCGACATCCATCCCCATGACAAGCGCTCCTTCGGACACCGCCTCTTCCAACTGGCCTTGAGAAACCTCTACGGAGACACCTCGGTCATCCCCCAGGGCCCCACCCTGGATGGAACCACCCGGGAAGGACAGGCCCTCCGCCTCCATTTCCGCTACGGGGAAGGGCTCTGCGCCAAGGACGGACAGCCCCTCCGCGGCTTCGAAATGGCCGGGGCGGACGGCGTCCTCCATCCCGCCCAGGCCACCCTCCAGGGAGAGGAAATCCTCCTCTCCTCCCCCCAGGTCCCCCATCCCACCCTCTGCCAATACAACGGCAAAGTGGACCTCCCCGAGGGGAACCTGGTGAACCGGGCCGGGCTGCCCGCCCTCTCCTTCCGGCAGGAGGTGGACGAAACCCCCTAGGTGGGGGGCGGAGACGGGCGGCCGCGGCCGCCCATTCCCCCGGGAAGAGAGCGGGGGAAGAAAGGCAACCATTTCCGGCAGGAACAAGAATCCATGAGCATCATCACCATTGTAGGCGCGGGCATGATGGGGTCCGCCATGTGCTTCCCCGCCTCTGACAACGGGCACCAGATCCGCCTGGTAGGCACCCCCTACGACCAGGAAATCATCCGGCGCCTCAAGGAAGACAACTTCCATGCCAAACTGGGAATGCCCCTGCCCCCCCGATGCACCCCATTCTACTACGAGGAACTGGACCAGGCCCTGAAGGGATGCCAACTCCTCATCGCCGGGGTCCCCTCCTTCGGCATCGACTGGTTCGCCGAAAATGTCCTCTCCCGCATCCCCGACGACCTGGTGGTGCTCTCCATCACCAAGGGACTGGAGGACGAACCCGACGGCACGCTCCTCCCCATCTCCCTGGCCTACAACAGGAAGAAACTGGCTCCCGGACGCCGACTTTCCATCAACTCCATCGGAGGCCCCTGCATCAGCCAGGAACTCTGCCAGAGAAAGCATACCTCCGTGGCCCTCTGCGGGGAGGACCTGGACACCCTCTACTGGCTGAAATCCCAGTTCATCACCACCTACTACCACATCCAGCCCACCCAGGATGTGGTGGGCATCGAATGCTCCGTGGCCATGAAGAACGCCTACGCCGTGGGGGTGGCCCTGGCCATCGGGCTGGCCAAGCAGCAAGGCGCCGCCCTCAGCAATCCCCAGGCCTCACTCTTCGGACAGGCCGTCCGGGAAATGCTGCGCCTTGTCCATCTGCTGGGGGGCCAGACGGACAGCGTCATCTACGCCACAAGCGACCTCTACGTCACCATCAACTCCGGACGGAACCGGAAACTGGGGGAGGCCCTGGGGGAGGGGCTCTCCTTCCAGGAAGCCCTCCAGCGCTATCCCGGACTCACCCTGGAATCCATCCCCATCATCACCCGCGCCGCCAGGGCGCTGCGGAAACGCCACGAACTGGGCACCGCGAATTTCAACAAGTTCCCCCTCCTGCGGCACCTGGATGAAATCATCAACCAGGGCGCCCCCGTCCACATCCCCTGGAACGAGTTCGGCTGATTCCCCCACCCCATGAAAATCGGATTGCTCATCCCCACCCGGGAGGAGGCGGAGGGGCTCCCCCCCCATCTGCCCTGCGCCACCGGCTTCGGCGCAGGAAAGACCGCCGCCTGCGCCGCCGTCACCAAACTCCTCTTCCAGGAGGGCTGTGACGCCATCCTGGTCTGGGGCACCGCCGGCGCCCTGAAGGCAGAACTGCCCCTGGGAGGGCTGATGCTCGCCAGGGAAGTGGCCTACAGCGACTACGATGTCTCCCCCCTCTACGGCTCCGACGGACTGGGCTTCGTCCCCCAGGTGGCGGAACAGTGCTGGATGCCCTGCTCCCCCGCCTTCAACCAGGCCCTTGCCAGGCTCCTCCCCCTCCATTTTCCCCAGGCGCCCTTCTGCGGCGAGGGACGCATCTCCGCCGGGGATGTCTTCGACAACGCAAAATACTATCGTCCGGACAACCGCATCGAGGGGGCGGCGGACGCGGTGGACATGGAAAGCCCCGCCGTCACCCATTTCTGCCGCCTCATGGAGCCCCTTCTCTCCCGGCGCATCCCCGTGGGCATTGTCCGCCTCCTTTCCAACTATATCGGGGCCAGCGCCTCGGGGGAATTTCTGGACAGCCTGTCCAGAATCCAGGCCATGAACCGGCAATTGCCCGCCCTTCTTCGGCAATTGGAGGGGTTCCTGGAGGAACGGCAGGCGTCCGGGGGCCCCCTCCCATGATTGCCTTCCAGTTTCCCGCCCTCCTCTGGCTGGCCCCTCTGGCCGCCGCCCCCCTTCTGCTCCATCTCCTGGGGCGCACCACCCCGCCCCCCCAGGATTTCCCCACCACCCGCTTTCTCCCGGAAACCCCCGTCCCCGTGCGGGGGCGCCACACCTGGCAGGACATCCCCCTGATGCTCCTGCGTTGCCTCCTTCTCCTCATCCTGCTTCTGCTGGCCGCCGGCCCCCATCGCCAGGCCGAGGGAGGGGGGAAGGCGGTGGACGCCCTTCCCGAGGGACATGCGGTGCTGCTGGACGCCTCCCCCTCCCTGTCCGGCACGCAGGGGCAGCTGCGCCCCCAGTTGGCGGCCCTGAAGGATGGGCATACGGCCTATTGGCTAGTGGGCGCGGAGGCCAGCCAGACGGAGGCCCCGGAAACGTGGGGCTGGGGCTGGGAAAGCGCCCTGGGGCTCCCCCAGGCAATTCGCCAGGCTGGCCAGTGGCTCGCCCAATTCGCCCCCTCCCGCCGCACCCTCCACCTCTTCACCGACCTGCAGGCCGCCGACTGGGGCGGGGAGTTGGGCAAGGTGCCCCCGGGGACGCGCATTGTCTTCCATCTCCCCGAAAAGCCTGTCCGGGAGAATTGCGCCATCCTCCAGGTCTCCGCGCTGGCTGCCGACCAGGGGAGGCTCCGCATCCAGGCCCGCTGCCGCAACTGGGGGCGGGAGCCGGCCCTGCGGGAGGCGCTCCTGGAGACGGGGGGCCAGGTCGCCCGCGCCTCGCTTCTGCTGCCCCCCAACGGGGAGGCCACCGCCTCCTTCCTGGTGGAGGCCCCGGAGGACACCAGAGGCACCCTCCGGCTGACTCCCCAGGACGACTTTCCCTTTGACGACCAGAGGCTCTTCTGGGCCAGGCCCGCCCCCCCCTGCCCCCTGGCCATCCTCCTCCCCGACGACCGGGCCGACCGGGAACTGGCCCGGGAACTGGAGTTCTTCTGCCTTCCCGCCCTGACCGCAGAACCCCCGGGTGGCGCCTCCCCCTTCCTCCTCCATCCCATGGGCACCTCGGGATGCCCCTTCGCCCAGTGGGACGCCATGTCCGCGGTCCTTCTCCTCGGCTCGGCGGAACGCCTCCCCCCGGAGGAACTCCTGCGGCTCCGGAACTACGTGGAGGAGGGTGGCACCTTGCTGTCCGTCCCCGGCAACGCCCCTCTCGTGGGCTGGCGGCGCCTTCAGGCAGCCGGCCTCGCCCCCCGGGGAGAGGCCAAGGAGAGCACCCGCCAGACTGGCCTGGGGGAGATTCCCGACGGCTCCCCCCTGGCCAGGCTCTTCCCTCCCCAGGACGCCTCCGACCTCCACCTCTTCCCCATCCGGCGTTCCCTCCATCCCCAAGTCGCCCACGAGGACGCCCAGGTGCTCCTCGCCACCCTGGAGGGCGCCCCCGCCCTGGTGCGCCGTCCCCTGGGCAAGGGGCAATGCCTCCTCTTCACCTTCGGCTTCCATGGGGCGGCCTCGGATTTCGCCATCACCAAGGCCTTCCTCCCCACCCTGCGGGAACTCCTGGAACAATCCCTGGAAGGACGCCCCCAAATCCTCCAGGTCCCCTGCGGCCAATCCCCGCCGGCGCCCAGGCCCTCCCTGACCGGCAAGGCCTCCCCTCCGGAATACTCCACCCGGGAGCCGGGGCTCTTCCAAGAGGGCGGGCAACTGGTGGAAGTCATCCCGCCGCCGGGGGAATCCATCCCCCAGTATCTGCCCCAGGAGGAGGTGCGCCGCCGCCTCCTCCCCGCCTCCCCAGGGGAGACCTCCCTTCCCGGCGCACACGCCACCGCCGGCTCGCGCCCCTTCCTTCTCCCAGGGGCCGCCCTCCTCTTCCTTCTCCTCCTCGGCGAAAGCCTCCTTCTCCTCCGCCACCGGCACAGGGGCCTCCCGCCGGATTGACAGACGCCCCCTCCCCCATGCAACTCCCCTTCCCCCCCCTGGAACGCACCGTCCAGGTCCAGGTGCCTGCCGAGGCGGCCGGACAGCCCCTGCTGGATTTCCTCACCCTGCGCTACAACTATCTGGACCAGGCGCAATGGGCCCAGGAAATCCATAGGGGAAATCTCTTCCTGGACGGGCTCACGGCCAGAGGCGAAGCCTCCCTGAAGGGGGGGGAACGCCTCTTCTTCCAGGCGGGGGACCTGGAGGAGCAGGAGGTCTCCTTCCAAATCCAGGTCCTGGAGGAAACCCCGGACTACATCCTCGTCAACAAACCCGGAAACCTCCCCTGCCATCCCGCAGGGCGCTTCTTCAACCATACCCTCTGGGCCTGGCTCAAGCAGGCGCGCAACCTGGAAAACATCCACTTCGTCAACCGGCTGGACAGGGAGACCTCCGGCCTCGTCCTGGTGGGCAAGAACCCACGCTTCGCCGCCAAGGCCGCAAAACTGCTCCACTCTTTGGGCACCGAAACCCGAAAGACCTACCTGGTCCTGGTCCATGGGCGCGTCCCCTGGAAGGAATCCTTCGCCAATGGATGGCTCATGAAGGACCCCACCTCCCCCGTGGGCAAGAAACGGCACTTCACGCCCATCCTCAACGACGGAGACTCCGATGTGGTGGAGCTGCCGGAGGATGACGAGGCCGTGACCGCCCAGACGGAATTCCGCCTCCTGGAATACCGGCGCCTCCCCGCTCCCCGGGATCCCCCCAACGCCTTCCCCCCCGATCCCCAGGGGGAACTCTCCCTCCTGGAAGCCACCCTCCACACCGGCAGGACACACCAAATCCGGGCAACCCTATGCTCCCTGGGATTCCCCGTGGTGGGAGACAAACTCTATGGGGTGGACGACACGCTCTTCCTCCGCTTCGCCTCCAGCACCCTCGCCCCCGAAGACTGGCGGCGGCTGATTCTGCCGACCCAGGCCCTCCACGCCTGGAAACTCTCCCTCCCCCGCCTGGGCATCCAGGCCACCGCCCCTGCCCCCTGGCTCCTTCCCCCCCTGGCTCCTTGACCAGGAAAGCCCCCTGGTGCCCGACGCCCTGCAGGAAGGCCCATGCATGGGCGCCTCCCCTAGGGCAGGGAGGCGCAGAGGCGTATGCGGACAACTTCTACGGGGCACTAGGGATTGGGATAGGTGACCACCCGCGCCACCATGGGGGAGGAGGGGGCATATTTCCGGACCCAGACCAGGGTATTGCCCTCGGGCACCTCCAACGCCAGGGACTCCCGGAGGCCGCCGGTTTCCGCCACCAGGGAGAGCTTTCCATCCCCGGGGCGTTCAATCCTGCCCACCCAGACCACCTTGGGAAGGGAGACCCACTCCCGCAGGTCGGCGGCGGTGGTGCCCGCCGCCCAGGCCCCCACGCCAATCTGGGCGACCTTGAGGGCAAGCCTGGCCCCGCTGTCCTCGCAATTGTCAATGGCAATCTGAAAGGCCACCTGGGCGGAGACCTTGGCCAGGGTTCGCACAATCTCCCGCTTCAACGCCCCCCGCATATACACGTCATATTCCGTCCGCACCAGGCGGTCCACATTCTCCAGCACCTCCAAGGGCACCTCCCCCTGCGCGCCCCCCCCCAGCCAATAGCGTTCTGCGGCGGCGGAACGCTCTTCCAGGCGGGGAAGGGCCATGCCGGCGTAGAGGGCATACCTTCCCACGTAGGGCAGGAGGAAGAGGGGGAGGTCCAGGCGCCACTCCGTCCGGGCAGGGCAGAGCCCGTCCTCCACATAGAGCCAGACCTGGTTCCGGGGGCGTCCTCCCTGGGACACGGCCTGGAAATCCCCTTGCAGGAGCGGGGAGGCGGGGCGGAGGGCGGCGGCATCCCGGAGGAATTCCCGCCCGCCGTCTCCCTGGAGCCAGCGGAAGATGCCGCACAGGTGGGCCAGGTACGCATTGGAGTAGTCGGCCGCCGCCAGCCGTTCCAGGTTGCCCGAGGTGGCCATGTCAAAGCCCGTGTTTTGGCGCACGGATTCGGCGAAGGCGGCGTCCTGCCAGAAGAGTCCCTGCTGTGCCAGGGGGTCGACTTCCGCCGTCCTCTGGGAAGCGTCCTGCCGTGCCACGGCCTCTTCCAACTCCTGCTCCGCCTGGGCGATTTCCCTGCGCCGTTCAAAGAGCCAGTTTTCCTGATGTTCGGCGGCGCGGTTCAGTTCCGTGCGGGTGGCGGCCACGTTTCCCAGGCTAGCATAAGCCAGCCCCTTGTACAGGCAGCAGAAGATCCGGTCCTGTCCGAAGCCGCGGTAGGCGAAGGAGAGTTCACTTCCCAGCATGGCCTTCGCCTGTTCGGCCCCCGTCTTCAGGGCGGTGGAGGAGTCATTTGCCTGGAAAAGGTCCTCCGCCAAGTCCAACTGCGCCACCGCCTCCTCCGAGGATGGGGCGAGAAGATAGGCCTTCCCCGCCAGCAGGCGCCACAGGAGTTCATCCCCGTCCCCCTTCTCCGCCGCCTGGACCGTGGTCTGCGCCGCCTGGGCATACGCCCCCATTCCCATCTGGCCCTCGTAGTTCAAAAGCACACTGTTGGTGCTTCGGCATCCCACCAGCAGGCAAAGGGCCCATAGCAGCCCCAAAAGCCCCCGGCATGGATAGGGAAGACGGGAAACGGCGTCCAATGCCCACATGGTTCTACCTCCTGCACAAAATACTACGGAATATGACAAGCCCCGGGAATTTCCGGAATGCGGCAAAGCGATTCCGGCGAGAACCCGGTAAAGGTAACCCCTTTTCCCTGTTCTGTCCAGCCTTTTTCCCCGAGACCCCCGCTGGCCTCCACGACACGGGCAGGGCCGACCAGGGCGGCAGCGCAGTCCCTTTCCCCCTGGAAGGCCGTTTCAGCCTTCGAAGGCGTAAAAAATCTCCCAGGGATTATCTTAACGCGTTTTTCATTCCCCCGTATCCCCGCCCCCTGCCTGGGAAGCGGGGACAGCCCTCCCCCCAAAAATCCCACAATGAAGAAATTCTTCCTTCTCCTTGGCCTGCTCTCCACCTCCCTCCTCTTCGCCTCTGGGTTCTCCATCCTGGAGCAGTCCGTCTCCGGCCTGGGGCGCGGCTTGGCGGGCATGACGGCCAGCACCGACGACCCCTCCGCCCTCTATTTCAACCCCGCCGGCGCGGCCTGGGTGGAACGCCCCACCCTCGTGCTGGGAAACCACCTGCTCACGGGAAAAGTCAAGTTCCATGACGACGGCAGCACCATTCCCGGACACGAAAGCGGCGACATCATCCGCAAGACCCTCATCCCCAACATGGACTACGTCTATCCCATCGGGGACGGCCTGAACCTGAACCTGGCCATGAGCGCCACCAGCGGCACCGCCACCAACTACCACCGCAACTGGGTGGGCAGGTATTTCGGCATCGACACCTCCATCGCCGTCATCGAGGTGCTCCCCTCCGTCTCCTACCGCCTCTCCGACACCCTGGCCGTGGGCGCCGGGCTCATGATTGACTACGCGGAAATGAAGGCCCGCCAGAAGTTGCCCACCGCCGCCTTCGGACGGGACACCAAACTCCAGATGAAGGGGGATGACGTGGGCATCGGCTTCACCCTGGGCGTGGTCTGGAAGCCCACCGAAACCACCA
>JAEDNB010000218.1 GCA_016302725.1 Lentisphaeria bacterium | reverse complement strand
CTAGAACCCAATAGATACAAAGGGGTTATCGAAATATTAGAACGCTATTCGAAGGCGCAGGGCGTTTCCGTGTCTTCCGCGTTCGCCCTTGGGAGGTTGTCCGTAGAATTTCCGTTTTTTTGGCGTCACCGGCTTGCAATCCGGGAAAGAGGGCTTATCTTTTGCCCCGTCGCCAAACTTGATGCCTTCGTAGCTCAGCTGGTAGAGCAGTTGACTCTTAATCAATTGGTCCGGAGTTCGAATCTCCGCGAAGGCACCACCTTTTACCCCAGTTCCCTCCACAGGACTGGGGTTTTCTTTTTCCCGTTTCCCCATCTCTCCCATGACCCTCCCCCCCCTTTCCTTTGACCGGAATCTCCAGGCCGCCGAACAGGATGCGTTGCAATTGCAGGGCCGGAAGGAGCGCCTTTGGCAGCGCGCCCGCATGATGGAGGCCCTCCGGGCCTGGTTCAGGGAGGAGGGATTCCTGGAGGTGGAGTCCCCTGTGCGTCTTCCCGCGCCGGCCTTGGAAGACTACATCGAGGCCGTGGAGGCGGGGCAGGGCGCCTGGCTGCGCACTTCTCCGGAACTCCACTTGAAGCGTCTGCTGGCTGCCGGCTATCCCCGTCTCTTCGAAATCGGCCCCTGCTTCCGGAAGGGGGAGTCGGGGGACCACCACCGGGAGGAGTTCACCATGTTGGAGTGGTATCGCCGGGAGGGGGACTGGCGGGAGTTGATGGACGATGCCCGGGGGATGGTGTCCAAGGCCCTGGAGGCCCTTCATCCGGGGAAGTCCGCCATTCCCTTCCGGGGAAGGGAGATTCACTTTGGGGGCGAGTGGGAGGAGCTCACCGTGGAGGAGGCTTTCCGTCGCTATGCCCCCGTCAGCCTGGGGGAGGCCCTTGACGCAGGGGAGTTCGAAATGGTGCTGTGCACGAAGGTCGAGCCGAACCTGGGGTGCAGTCGCCCCCTCTTCCTGACGGAATACCCCCTGGAGTGCAGCGGGCTTTCCGCCGCGTTGCCCGGAAAGCCCGGCTTCGTCGCCCGATGGGAACTCTATGTGGCGGGATTGGAAATCGGAAACGCCTGCACGGAATTGGCGGAGCCCCTGGAGCAGGAGCGGCGCTTCCAGGCCACCGCCGCCCTGCGGGCACGGGAAAACCGGCCCGTCTATCCCATGGACCAGCCCTATATGAACGCCCTCTGGAGGGGATTCCCCCTCTGCGCGGGAACCGCCATCGGCTTGGACCGGCTGGCCATGGTCCTGACCAATGCCCGGGACATCGCGGAGGTGCGCGCCTTCTAATTCCCTCTTCTCCCGGACAGGAGGAGGGCAGGGGACGCCGGAGGGGGCTACGCCCGGGGATGGAAGCGGCGGAAGGCCTCCTGAAGGCGGCTCCGGTCCGCCGCCAGGTAGACCTGGGTGGTGCTGATGGAGGAGTGTCCCAGCAATTCCTGGATGACCCGTATGTCCGCCCCATTGGCCAGGAGATGGGTGGCGAAGGAGTGGCGGAGCAGATGGGGATGGGCATGCTTTCCCAGGCCCGCCAAGTGCGCCGCCTCCGAAACCACGTCCCAGACCCGCCGCTTGTCCATGGCCCCCCCCTTGAGGTTCAGGAGCAAGTAGGGGACGCGCCCCGTCCGGTCCAATTCCTTCCGGCCATTCTCCAGGTAGTCCCGGATTGCCTGCGCCGCCCGGGCGTCAAAGGGGACGACCCGCTCCTTGCCCCCCTTGCCCAGCACGCGCACCACCCCCTCGTCAAAGTGGATGCCGGAAATCTTGAGGGTGCATAGTTCCGTGGCCCGCAAGCCTGTGGCGTAAAGGATGGCCAGGATGGCCCGGTTCCGCAGATAGCGGGCGCGGAGTCGTTCCTCGGGGGGGGCGTCAAAGGCGGAGAGAAGGCGCCCCATCTCCTCCTCCGACAGGGTCTGGGGAACCGTCTGGGGAAGCCGGGGGGAGTGCATCAACTCCGTCACATCCTCCGCCAGAGCCCCCATTAAATATAGGTATTGGAAATAGCTGCGGAGGGACACCAATTCCCGGGAGCGGGAACGGGGAGACTTGCCACGGCCCTCCTCCCATTCCAAAAAGCCCCGGAGATGATTCCGGGTAATCTCCGGCAGCCTGGGGAAACCGCAGGAAGAAAGGTACTCCCAGAAGTGGCATAGGTCGCTCCGGTAGGAAAGAAGCGTGAGCCGCGAAAGCCCGCGCTCCAGGGACAAATGCTCCAGGAATTCCTTCAAATGGGGTAGGCCACATTCACGCATGCCCCTAAAATAACCGCCCTCGCCGGATTCCCAACCCCGCTCCCCAAAAACCGATACATCCCCGATTCCAGACAACCCTCCCAAACAGGGAATGGGGGAACTTGTCGGGAAGTGCCCGGTTTTGTCGAAAGGCAACGGCGAAAGGGGGGAAAGCCGCCCAAAGGGGGGAGGGGAGGCCCCGGAGAAAAAAAGGGGGGAAACATTCGCAAAATTTAGAAATAGGATTATTTTGTGCCTTACCATCTGGGTATTTCCCCTGGGGGAGGAGTGTGCCGTTTTGGCACGTTTCTTGCTCTTTGCGCAGGGGTATCTCTTTTTGCGGTCGGCCTGTGCCCCCCGCCCTCCTTTTTAGGGTGGCGGAAGCGGGAGGGCCGCCCGCAGGCCAATTTAGGAAATTACTGTCAATCATCAATCATACCATGAAAAAGTCCACATTAGGAGAAACGAAGATGCTGAAAGGGCTCGTTCGTCTTGGAATTGCGGCATTTGCGCTGGTTTTTGGCGTGAATCTGTATGGTGCGTCGGTAGGGGAGGAGACTGCCCTTCGCCTGGCGCAGGGTTGGCTTTCCAGCCAGGGGAACCCCGTGGCGGCGGACGGCCTTGCCCGTGAGGTTTCCGGCGCCGTCGCCATAGAGGACGGGGGCGTGGTCTATGGCTACGCGGTGAATTTCGCCCCGGAGGGCTTCATGGTTGTCTCCGGTGACGACCGCATCTCCCCTGTCCTCTTCTACAATGGGGAAGGCGCCTTCGACCCCTCCCCCGCCAATCCCCTCCGCTGGGTCGTGGTGGGTGACATGAAGGGGCGCATGGAACTGGCCGACCAGGAGTGCCCCGAGAAGAAGCTCCGCGGCGCCGAGGCCCCGGAAGCCCCGGAATACTACCAGGAGAGCCAGAACGAGTGGGCGAAGTACACCTCCCCCAAGACCCGCGCCTGGCAGACCACCACCATTGAGGACATCTGGGTTCCCTATTTCTCCAAGACCAAGTGG
>JAEDNB010000217.1 GCA_016302725.1 Lentisphaeria bacterium | reverse complement strand
TCTTCCTGGTGGACAAGAAGGGATACCACTACAAGAACACCAATCCCCGGGGCAATGGGGGATACTGCCTCCTCCTCCGCCGGGGCAATGACGGCAAATACACCCTGGAACTCTGGCTGGGCTTCGGGGAGGAGTCTGACCTGGTCGCCTCCGCCCCCCTGGCGCTGCCTCCGGACGCCTGGCACAAGGTGGCCTTCACCTACAATGGCCGGGGCGTGGCCGCGCTCTACCTGGATGGGGAATGCCTGAAGCAGACCATGCTGGAGGGCAGGGGAAGCCTCGCCCAAAGCGATTTCCCCCTGACCATCGGCGACCGCTCCGTGGCTTCCTACAATCCCTTCCCCGGCATGATTGCCCAGGTCGCCCTCTACCAGGAGATTCCCCAGCGCTACGCCTCCGCCCCCACCCTGGAACCCCTGCCGGGACGCAGGGTCTTCCCCCGCTTCGACGGACGCGAACCCCATCTGCGCCTGGCCTATCTCAATTCCGCCAACGAGGAATTGGAGGAAGTGCGTTTTTTCGTGGATGGCCGGGAACTCCCTGAACTGCGCCTGGAGAAGATTCCCTATGGCGAGACCAGGCTGCTCCCGGCCAAACTTGACCTCTCCCTGAAACCCGGGGACTACACCCTGTCCGTCCAGGCGAAGGCGCGGACGGTCTCCGGCGTGGAACTGACGAGCCGTTGCCAGGTGCCCTATTCCATCATTCCCCGCACCGCCCCCTTCATGCCCGTGGTCATGTGGAATTTCGCCAACGACGCGGCATGGCTTGCCCAACTGGGCTTCACCCACGACCTGATTCCCATGGCGGGGATGGCCGAGGTGCTGGAGAAGTCCCGTGCCGTCCATCCCGGGGAGGTGGCGGGCTATGCCACCGACTGCCAGCGTCTCAATGAGCGGGCGGCCCTGGGGTTGCACAGTGCCCTTTGGATGCGCGCGGGGTCCTGGCTGTGGACCAAGTTGAAGGACCAGGACCAGTATTCCCGGGTGAACCGGAAGGGCGAGCGCATCGCCACGGCCACGGGGGATGTGACCCAGGAGATCTTCCGGAAATTCACCCGGGAGGTCAGTCTCTCTATGGCGGAGGCGTATTGCGATTTCGCCTCCGTGGACTCCGCGCTCATCCACTCCGAGGTCCGGGACAACTCGGAGGTCTCCTTCCGTCCCGCCGAGGTGGCCGCCGCGGAAAAGGCGTTGGGCGGCCCCATTCCCTCCCTGGTGGAGCGGAAGCAGGGGGTGAGCCGCCAGCAAGTGGAGGGCTTTCCCGTGGATGGCATTCTGCCCGACGACGACCCCATTCTCCGCTTCTACCGCTGGTTCTGGAAGACGGGGGATGGCTGGAACGACCTGCACTCCATTGCCCATGACGCCCTGAAAGCCACGGGGAGGAAGGACCTGTGGACCTTTTTCGATCCCGCCGTCCGCACCCCGTCCACCTGGGGAAGCGGCGGCAAGGTGGATGTGCTTTCCCAGTGGACCTACAGTTATCCCGACCCCATCAAGGTGGGGCAGGCCACCGACGAACTCTTCGCCATGGCCCAGGGGAATCCTGACCAGCAGGTCATGACCATGACCCAGGTGATCTGGTATCGCAACAGGGTCGCCCCCAGGAATCTGCTCCCCCCGCAGGAAACGGACCGCCACGCTGCCTGGGAGAGGGAATTCCCCGAGGCGAAATTCGTCACCATCGCGCCGGACCACCTGGAGATTGCCCTGTGGTCCATGCTCTCCCGTCCCGTCAAGGGAATCATGTACCATGGGTGGAATAGCCTGACGGGAAAGCAGCCCCGGGGGAACAATGGCTACGAATTCACCAATCCGGAAACCCAGATGCGCCTGGCTGACCTCATCCGCAAGGTGGTCCGGCCCCTGGGCCCCACCCTGCTTCAGGTGGAGGACGCGCCGCCCAAGGTGGCCCTCCTGGAGAGCTTCGCCTCCCAGATCTACACCAACTGCGGCACCTGGGGCTGGAGCGATTCCTGGGAGGCCGACCTCCATCTGGCCCTCCAGTGGGCGGGCTATCCCCCCGCCGTCGTCTACGACGAAACCCTGGTGGAGAAGGGGGTCCCCGCTTCCGTGGAGGTGCTGGTGATGCCCAATTGCCCCGTGTTGACCCGCAGTGTCCTCCAGGCCATCCGCAATTTCCAGCAACGGGGGGGGATCCTGGTGGCGGACGAGACCCTCACCCCCGCCTTGATTCCCGACTTGACCCTCCCCCGCCTCTCCCGCACCAAAAAGGCCCGGGAGGACAAGGAGGCCTTGCAGGAGTATAGCCGCCTCCTTCAGAGGACCCTCCGCCCCTATCTGCACATGCCCTTTGAAACCAGTGAACTGGATTTGGTGGGCAGGATGCGCCAAGCAGGAGAGTGCCGATATCTCTTCCTGGTCAACGACCGCCGCACCTTCGGGGAATACCTGGGGCAATACGGGCTGGTGATGGAAAAGGGGCTGCCCTTGCAGGGAAGCGCCTGGGTCCAGGGAGAGGGGCATGTCTTCGACCTGGTCCAGGGAAAGGCCCTTACGGAAGCCGTCCCGCAGGAGGGCGGCGTCTCCTTCCCGGTCGATTTCGGGCCGGGGGAGGGGAGCCTCTTCCTGGTCACCCGCAATTCCTTGGCGAACTTGTCCCTGGAAGGGCCTGCCCAGGCGCGGCGGGGGCAGCGGATTGCCTTTCACGCCCGCATCACGGATGAGGAGGGGAGGGCCCCCGAGGGAATCATTCCCCTGGAGGTGAGCCTCTCCTCGCCCGAGGGGGAGGCGGAGGGCACCGGATTCTACGGCGCCCCCAGGGGAACCCTGGAATTGCCGGTGGACCTGGCCCCCAATGACGCCACGGGCACCTGGCATCTCCAGGTGCGCAATCTGGCCAACGGAAAGACCGCCCAGAGAACCTTCTCCGTGGCGGAATGATTTCCTTCCCCCTTGCTTCTTCCTTGCTCCTGGCGGTGTGAGGGCAGTTTTGTTTCCCCGGAGAGAGGGGGCGGTAAGTGGATATTCCTTCCCCCTCCCTTCTTTTTCAGCGTGGAGTTTCCTATGGAATTTCAAAAACAGGATGTCGATGTGGCGGCCTATGTCTGGCCTGCCTATACCGGAGATGATCTCCGCACCAGAATCTTCTGGCCCGAGGGCATGGGAGAATGGCAAAGCGTGAAGAATGCGGTGAGCAAGTTTCCCGGGCACAGCTGGCCCAGAAAACCGGTGTGGGGATATGTGAACGAGGCGGATCCCCGGGTCATGGAGATGGAAATCA
>JAEDNB010000216.1 GCA_016302725.1 Lentisphaeria bacterium | reverse complement strand
CCCCGTTGATGAAGCGGGCGAAGAAGATGGTGAAGAGGGCGTTGGAGCTGAAGAGCACGGCGGAGGAAGAGGCGTTCTCGAAGCGGGAGACCCCGAATTGATAGAGGCTGATGGACAGGGTGACCCCCACCGCGCCATTCAGCAGGAAGACCCCCATGTCCCGCCAGCCCAGGCGTTTTCCTCCCCGGAGGAAGGGGGGCAGGAAGAGGCCCAGGAGAATCAGCCCGGTCCAGAAGAAGCGTTGGAAGCAGAGGATGAATCCGTTGACGGGGGGGGCGCCGGCCTCCTGGAGGCTCCGGGCGAGCCATTTGCAGTTCAGTTCGATGGTGCTGAAGATGGCGATTCCCAGGACGCTGAGGAGGAGTCCCAGGGCGGTCCGGGAGGAGGCGGTCCGGGAGGGGGAGGGATTGGTGGGCATGGAGAGGGGAGGCGGTGTGGGGGGGAGCCCCCGGGGGAAAAGGATTTTGGGGGAGGCGTCCTGCGGAATTTCCGGGGGGATTATCTTACCCGAAAGTTCCCATGGGGGCGGCCGGAGGTCCGCCGCCGGGGTTTCCCTGTCTGGGCGGGGGTGCGTGCCCGTCCTTGCTCATTTGGGGATAGGGTCTCAATATATCCCCCCGGGAGGGTGGGGAGGCTTCCCGTGTCCTCCTTGCGTGTCCCCCTTCCCGTTCTTCCCTTTTGCCCTCTTCCGGTTCCATGCCGAGCAGCCATTCTACATCCTGTCGTCTCCTGCGGGGGATGCTTCTGGCGTTTCTGCTTTTGTGGGGGGAGGGGGTCTTTGCCCTGACCCTGGAGTTCACGCTCCGCCTGGAGCGGGACGGGAGCGGTGAGGCCGCCTTGGAGGCGGAGGTGTCGGACCAGGCGGCGGGGATTCTCCAGGAACTCTGCCGGGCGGAGCCGGGGATGGCGGGGCTCCCCTTTCCCCCGGAGCGGGAGGCGGTGGAGAGATTCCTGGCGGGGGTCCCCGGGGTGGAGCTGGAGGAGTGCCGCTCCTTTGGGCAGGAGGGGGGGCTTCGCCGGCATGTGCTGCGCCTGCGCGCCCGGGAGGGGGAGGCGCTCTTGTCCAGCGGCGCCCTGGGGGCGATGGTCTTGCAGAAGCCCCAGGGGGAGGCGGGGATACGGGTCTTCCAGGTGCCCCTTCCCTCCCCGGGGGAGTGGACGCCCCGGAGGATCCGGTGCGCCAGGATGCTCCTGGAGGCCCTGGGGGGCCTGGAGGTGCGCCTGACCCTGGAGGCTCCCAGCCCCCTTCTGGAGACCACGGGCAGGAAGGATTCGGCAAGGCGATGCCGCTGGCTCCTGGATTCCGCCGGCTGGCTCCAGGATACCCTGCCCGAAATCCAGGCCAGCTGGCGCCCATGACCCCCCAGGCGACGGAGACGGGAAGATGAAACGCTGGTTCACCGGGGTTGGGAAATATGTCCTCATCGGCATCTGGATCGCCCAGACAGGCCTGGTCCTGCTGATGTGCGCCCTCCTGGAGAAATTCCATCATATCCCCTTCAACTGGAAGACGTATCTAAGAATCAAAATACTCTCCTATGCGCTTTCCCTGCCCTTCCTCTGGACCCTGGACGGCGCCATCGATTTCCTCGAAAGCCTCTATTGCCCCAGCAAGAAATTCGACCGCCCCCAGCCCGTCTACAGCCTACCCGAACGCCTGCGCAGGGAGGGACGCCTCCAGGAAGCCCTCTGCGCCTACCATGACCTGGCGTCCCAGTATCCCGACCTGGCCAAGCCCTTCATCGGCATGATGGACATCTACGACCTGGAATACCACGACAACGAATCCGTCAGGAAGGTCTACCAGGCGGCGGTCAAGACCGTGACCGACAAGCGGGAACGCGCCCTCCTGGACCGGGCATGCCGGGACATGCTGAAGGACGAGACCCAGGAACCCCTCCCCTAGCCGAAACCGCCTGCTTTCCATGAGACGCTGC
Organism: Lentisphaeria bacterium; assembly: GCA_016302725.1. Classification (GTDB taxonomy): domain Bacteria; phylum Verrucomicrobiota; class Lentisphaeria; order Oligosphaerales; family Oligosphaeraceae; genus UBA1724. The sequence goes on along the minus strand of JAEDNB010000216.1, from coordinate 1,321 downwards.
CTTGCCCTTTTCCTTGTCTGCCTGGAACTCCCCCTCGCCCTCCTTTTCCTGGCGGGCTCCCTGGCCTTCTGGGCCCTGGCCCCCCGCGCCTTCCCCAGCCAGGGACTCGCCCGGCTCCAGAAAACCCTGGAGGGGAATGCCCAGGCCCTGGAGGGGCAGGAGCGGCGCTTGACGCAGGCGGGGCTGCGGCTGCTGCCCGCCTATGCAATGCACCTCCACGAATTGTCGGTGGTGGCCGGGCGGGGGGAGGCGCTGCTGGCCTCCTTCCGCCAGAATCCCGCCCTCCCCCTGCTGGGGCTGCTGGGCGGCCCCGCCTCGGGGGCCATCACGGAACTGGACCGGGTGGCCGAGGAACTGGAGGGGCTTCTCCCCCGTGCCTCCCGTACGCTGCTGGCCACCTCCCGGAGCCTGGCGGAGTATGGGGAGGTGGAGGTGCCCCGGACGGCAAGTGCCCTGGCGGAGACCGCCCAATCCCTCCGGAAGGCGGCCGCCCAGGCGGAATGCCTCCGGCAACAGGGCCCCCGCCTCCTGCAATGGGCCGGTGCCGGCGCCAGCCTCCTGGCCCTCCTGCTCCTCTGCTTCGCCTTGAACCAGGCCTTGAATCTGCCGCCCCCCAGGAAGCCATCGCCATGAAATCCCAAGAGGAGTGCCGCACCATCCAATTCCTGGTCCTCCGGAAAACCCCCTACGACGACCGCACCCTCATTGTGGCGGGACTCTCCCTGGAACTGGGCAAGCTCACCTTGCGGATGCCCGCCCCCAGGCCAAGCCCCCGCCGCCCCGCCAAGCCCTTCCTTGACCTCTTCCAACTCCTCCAGGTGGATTTCCTCCCCCAGGGGGAGTGGGGACGGTGCACCCACTTCACCCCCCTCCGGGAACCATGCCAGGTCGCCAGCCGAAGGGAGGCCTTCGAGGCCGCCTGCTTCCTCTCCCGACTCACCCTGGACAATCTCCTCCCCCAAATGCCCATGCCCGCCTTCTTCCAGTCCCTCCTGGTGGCCCTGGAACGGCTTCCCCAGGGGGAACTCCCCCCTGCGGCGGTCCTTACGGGCGTGGGATTGACTCTCCTGAACGAGTCCGGACTCCTCTCCCCGGTGAACCTGGCCCCCAGGGAGGCCGCCCAATGCCACCTCCTCCTCCAAATGGCCGCCGGAAACCCGCCCCCTCCCCTCCCCGCAAATCTCTGGACGGAGTTGTGGCAATGGACCCGGAACAGGCTCCTGGAGGCCGAGTTCCGACTGCCTCCGGAATGACCCCCCAGGAAGCCGGAGGATTGACAAAATAAATGCATTTTCGGAAGAAGTAAACGCTTCATAGGCAG
>JAEDNB010000022.1 GCA_016302725.1 Lentisphaeria bacterium | reverse complement strand
AGCGCACCTTCCACCAGGCGCACAACCTCATGGCGGCGTTCCAAAGGGATCCAGCCCCCCCAAGGGAAAGGACGATCTGCTGACTAACCTTCCGTCAGCTCCTCTGCACCCCCTCACCAACTGCAGAAAACGCCCGTTTCTGGTCTCCTTCTCGCGAAAATACATATGTGCCTTTGAAATTTTTCAATTCTGTTAGAAGTATTATGCATAAAAAACAATGCATTTGTGAATATTCGACAAAAAATAGAAAATTCCGCAGGCACAATAAAGGCAACTCGGAAAAAATCCACGTAGGAAGAGGCAGCTCTCACACCCCCTCTCACGTAGGAAAATTTTTCATATCAAGAGAGGGTGCGAAACATGGTCTAGACCAAAGCGACTTAACGCACCCTCCACCCGGCATGGCCATGCCCTCCGTGTCTTCCGTGCGCCCTCCGGGCGTTACCGTGCCCTCCGTGTTACCCCTCCGTGCCCGACCTGTGCCCTTGCGGAGTGGGGAGGAGTCGCTATGTTAAGTGATTTCTCGTCTTTCCTGTATTTTCCCGTCATTTTCCCCCTTCATCCCGTTTTTTTTCACAGATGTTGAAGAACCTTTCCCTGAAGCCCATCACGGGCACCTTTGTGAACATGCTCATTTCCGACACGGGGATTATGAACTCCGGCCTGAAGGAATGGGAGCAGGACTTTCAGATGATGAAGGCGATTGGGATTGACCAATTGTTCGTCATCCGGACGGAGTGTGAGCAGAACGGGGTGCGCCTTTCCGCCGAGGATCCCCGTTCCACCACCTGGCCCGAGGACGAGAACCTCCTGGACATGGTATTCCGCCTGGCGGACAAATACGGGATGCGCCTGTTCCTGGGAGGCCCCCAGGGCATTACCAACCTCCACCTGGGGGATTGGCGGAAGGAGGTGGACGACAACAAGCGGTACTACGACCGCACGGTGGCGAAATACGCCGGGCATCCCTGTTTCCAGGGGCTTTACGTCACCCTGGAGGCCCTTCCCTGGCACTTCAATTTCCTGGACATCTGCGCGGAGGTGCTGCAGTATATGCGGGCCAACTTCCCCCAGATGAAGACCTTCATGTCCCCCTCCTTCCGGGGCTTCCTGGGCGACATGTCCAGCCAGTACACCGTGGACCAGTGGGTGGACATCTACGGGCGGTATTTCTACGAGCGGGTGGCGGGTCTGCTGGACTACTGCGCGCCCCAGGACAAGATTGCGGCCCCTGCCTGCCACTATGGCGTGGTGGAGGACAACGGGCTGGCGGAGTGGTATGTCAAGGTCGGGGAGTTGTTCCGCCGCTGCGGCATTGAGTTATGGAGCAACATCGAGACCTTCCAGCGTCCCTTCCCGGGCCATGGGGAGCCCCCTGCGGTCTTCCGGCAGGCGGACTACCGCACCCTGTATATGAAATTGCAGGAGGCCTCCCCGCTGGTGGAGCGAATCATCACCTACGAGTTCTTCAGCTGCATGAGCCCCAACACCGAGTGGGGGTCTGCCCGCCGTCTCCTTGCCCGCTACCTGGAAATCATCGGGAAGGACCCGGAGTTGATCCACGAGATTTACGACAAATAGGCGATCCGGGGTGCGCCGGGAGTGTTTTCCCCGGCGCCTTCCGTCGTCCCCCTTGTGCGGGGGCACAAAGAAGGCCATGTGCCGGCGGGATGCCAGGCGCATGGCCTTCTTTTTCTAATTTGAGGGGGGAAGCCAAACTATGGCCTGGTGGCGTTTCGTCCACCTCCCTTTGCGAAGAGGCAGTGGATGAGGGGGAGGACGAAGATGGTGAGGATTCCGGCCACCGCCACGCCGCCGGTGGAGGCGGCGCCGATTCCGGCCCGCATTTCACTTCCGATGTCCGTGGAGAGGGCGATGGGGAGCATTCCCAGGGTGCTGGCCAGGATGACCATGAGGACGGCGCGGAAGGAGACTCCCGCCCCCAGGATCATGGCCTCCCGGGAGGCCATCCCCTCCTTTTTCAGGCTGCTGAAGCGGTCCACAATGAGGATGGCGGCGTTCACCACCACGCCGATGAGCATCAAGGCGCCCAGCATTACCAGGATGTTGATGTTCCATCCGCTCAGCAGCAATCCCCAGATGATGCCAATCAAGCCGAAGGGGAGGGTCAGAAGAATCAGGAAGGGCCGGGTGAAGGACTCCATGATGGCGGAGATGGTGAGGTAGGTCAGAAAGGCGGCCAGCAGAATCGCCTCCCCGAAATCCGCCACGGCGTCGGAGAGATACTCTGCGTCGCCGGCCACCTTGCGGGCATAGCCCGGGGGCAGGACGTTGTTCTCCTCGATTTTACGGAAGAGTTCCCCCTGGGTGGTCTGGAGGGCGGCGGTGCCCCCCAGGGTCCCGGAGACCCACACCACGCGCTCCTTGTCCTTTCGGTTGATGCTCACTGGGATGGCCCGCTTGGTCACCTCGGCCACGCTGGTGAGGAGGACGGGCTGCCCCGCCTTGCCGGGAATCATGAACTGGCCGACCTGGTCCAGGCCTGGCTCCTCCGCGTATTTCACGCGGATGTCGTAGGAGCGGTCGCCGGACTTGTAGAGGGCGGCCTCGATGCCCTCCAGGTTTCCCCGGAGGAGGGTCCCCAAGGTGGAGGAATCCAGGCCCACGTCCCGCATCTCGGTGCGTTTGGGGGTGATGAGGAACTGGGGCTTTCCCTCCCGGACCGTGGTGTCCAGGGTGGAGATGCCGGGGACTTCCCGGACCAGGGCGCGGGTCTTCCGGCCGATTTCATCCAGGACGTCCAGTTCCTTTCCGGCCACGCTGAATTCGATGGGGGTGGAGATGCCCCCCATGTCCGAGGGGGCGGCCACGGTGTAGTAGATGTTCGTTTCCGTGGAGAGGCGCTTTTGGATTTCCTCGATGCGCTGGGCGATGGTCCAGGTCCGCTCCAGCTTGCTCTTGAAATTCAGGTCGATTTGCGCCACGTAGACGGCCTCGGTGACCCCATGGCCCACGGAGTCCTTCTTTCCCACGGTCACGTCATAGTTTTCCAGGTCGGAGAGGCGGGAGAACTCCTCAGCCAGCCGGAGGACATGGTCGCAGGTCTTCTGGAGGTCGAAGTTCACGGGGTATTCCAGGGAGACCAGCATCCTGCCCTTGTCGGAGTTCTCCATCATGGTGAACCCCAGGCGTCCGGCCTGCTTGATGGTGCCCCAGAAGAGGAGGACGGTGAAGAGGGTGGCCAGGAAACAGACCAGGCGGCGGCGTGCGCACCATCCCAGGAGGAGGGTGTACTTTTCGCCCAGGAGGCGGATGGCCCCGGTCCACTTGTCCATGAAGCGCGTGAGGGCGTTTTGGCGGCGCTGGCTCTTGGGCTTCAGGAGGAGCGCGCAGAGGATGGGGGTCAGGGTGAAGGAGATGAAGATGGAGACCAGGTTCACCACCAGGGTAGTGAGGGCGAAGGGCTTGAGAATCTGGCCCACCAGGCTCCACATCATGGTGAGGGGGAGCATCACCACCACGTTGGTTCCGGCGGAGGCGAAGACGGAGATGGCCATCTCCCCGGTGCCCTTGGCGGCGGCCTCCCAGGGGTCGGCGCATTTCTCCATCCAGGTAGAGACATTTTCCAGGACCACGATGGAGTTGGAGACCAGGATGCCCACGGAGAGCCCCACCGCCAGCAGGGTGACCGTGTTCAGGGACTGCCCGGCAATCTGCATGAAGAAGAAGCTGACCACGATGGTCAGGGGCATGGAGATGCAGACAATGAGGGTGGTGCGCAGGTCCCCCAGGAAGAAGAGGAGGATGATGGCGCACAGGATGATGCCGCCGACAATGTCGCTGATGGTGGAGGAGACGGTGGTCTCGATGGAGGACGCCTCGTCGGAAATCACCTGGAGGCGCATTCCCCCGGGCAGGCTCCCCTGGAGTTCGCCCACCTTCTTCCGGCAGGCGTCCACCAGGCGGACCGTGTTGGCCTCCCCCTTCTTCACAATGGAGAGGATGACGCACTCCTCCCCGTTGAACCAGGCCCGCTGGCGCACTTCGTCGGTGGTCATGCGGACGGTGCCCAGGTCCCCCAGGGTGCGGCGCACGCCATCCCGGCTGACCACCTCAAAGGCGGCGATTTCCTCCACGGCGGGATATTCCGCGTCAAACTTCACGTTCACCTCGGTGCCCTGTTCCCGGACCCTTCCGGAGGGCAGGGAGTTCACGTTGGCGGCCACCACCTGGACCACCTCCGCCGTGGTGAGGCCGGCGCCGGCCATGCGGGAGCGGTCCAGTTCGATGTGGACCTCCCGCTCGTTGCCGCCGATGATTTCCACGCTGCCCACGCCGGAGAGCATGGAGAACTGGTCCGCCAGGGTGTTGTCCACGTAGTCGTACTTTTCCTCCAGGGTTGCCTCCCCGGTGACGGCCAGTTTGATGACGCTCTGGGCGTTGATGTCGATTTTCTCGATGACGGGGCGCTCCGCGTCGTCGGGCAGATCCTCCAGGGCGCCGTCCACCTTTTCCCGCACATCCACGGCGGCGATGTCCACGTCGGTCCCCAACTGGAACTCCAGGGTGATGACGGCCACGTTTTCCAGGCAGGTGGTTTCGATGTGCTTCAGGCCGTCCAGGGAGGAGACGGCGTCCTCGATGTGCTTCGCCACATCCTTCTCCATGTCCTCGGGGGTGGCCCCCACCCAGGTGGTGGTGATGGTCACGTAGGGGATGTCGGTGGCGGGGAGGTTTTCCAGGGAGAGTTTCCGGTAGCTGTTCAGGCCCAGCCCCACCAATGCGATGAGCAGGCAGGACATGGCCACCGGCCGCTTTGTCGATGCGTCAGCCAAAAACATGCTTCAAGCCTCCTAAAGGGGGGTTACTTCACCAGGACGGCGTCCCCGTCCTGGATCATGTATTGTCCTTCCACCACCACCATTCCGCCGGCGGAGAGCCCCTCCCCGGTGACCTGGACCATGCCGTCCTGGGTGATGCCCTCCTGGACGGGGATGGCCTTGGCCTTTCCCTCCTCCACGGCGTAGAGGAGCAGCCCGGAGGAGCGGCGCACGGGCACGGAGAGGGGGACGGCGAAGCCGTGGGCGTGTTCCAGCGCCACGGAGATGTCCACCAGTTGTCCGGGGACGAGGCTTTCGCCGGGGGCAACGGAGAAGAGTCCCCTCACCTGGAAGGTGCGCAGTCCGGGTTGGATGTCGGGGCTTTTATCGGTGACGGTCACCTCCTTGAGGGCCTTTCCCTTGGCGTCCCCCAGTCGGAGGGTTGTGGTGCCGGGGAGGACGGAGGCGTAGTAGTCTGCGGGGAGGCTGGCGACGGCCCGGAGGAGCGTGGGGTCCACCACTTCCACCACGGGGGTGCCCACCCCCAGTTCCTGTCCGGGTTCCTGGAGGCGTGCGCTGATGCGTCCGGCCATGGGGGCCTTCACGGTGCAGTCCTCCAGGCTTTTCCGGGCGATGGAGAGGGAGGCCCGTGCCAGCCGCACCTGGGCCTCCTGGGCGGCGAGATTGGCCTGGGCCAGGGTGGAATCCGCCTTTGCCTCCTGGAAATCCAGTTCATAGGTCTCCACCTCATTGGCGGAGACGTTCCCCTTCTGGAAGAGCCTGCGGAAGCGCTCCACGTCCAGGGTGGCCTTGTGGAGGCTGGCCTGGGCCTTTTCCACCTGCGCCCGGGCGACCTCCACGGCGGATTCCTGGGCGGCCAGGGTGGCCTCGGCCACCGTCACCTGGTCCCGGAAGGTCCGCTCGTCCATGCGGAAGAGGACCTGTCCCTCCTGGACGGCGTCCCCCTCCTCCACCAGGACCTTTTCCAGGGTTCCGTTCACCCGGGAGGAGACGATGACCCGGTCCTTGGCCTCCAAGGTTCCTTTCAGGGTCAGGTATCGGGTGAAATCCCGTTCCTCCAGGGGAGCCAGGACCACGGGGGTTCCCTGGAACTCCCCCTGGGAGGGGGCGGCCTTTTCCTCGTTCTTGCCGCCGCAGGACGCCAGGAAGGCCCCTGCCAGGGCGGCCAGGATGATGTTCAGATGGATTCTCTTCATGTCTCTACTCCTCCTTCGGCAAAAGTTCGTCAAGGTTTTCCTTCATGGGGGCCTCCTGGTCTTCAGGGGTCCACCGTTGTTCATCGGGCTTGAGGGTTCCCATGGCCACCTCCAGGTTTGTCAGGGCGACATCCTTCACAAAGGAGGTCTGGAGGAACTGGAGATAGGCGTCGTCCATTTCCGCCCGGGCGTCCAGCATCCGGTAGACGGGTTCGACGCCCTCCTCGCAGCGCTGCCGGTACTCCTCGTATTTGGCCTGGCTGGCCCGGTAGGCCAGTTCCGCCAGACGGCGTTGGCTGGCGGCGTCCTTCAGGTCCCGGTCCGCGGACATGACCTCCAGGATTACGGCGAGGAACTTTTCCTCCCGCTGGAGGGCGGCCGCCTGGCGCGCCAGCTTGGCGCTGCGGTATCCAGTGACCTTGGAGAATCCTCTGAAGAGGTCCATGGCGGCGGAGATTCCGCCGTAGAGATTGGTGGCCCGGTCTGCGATGTCGTCGCTGGTCCAGGTGCCATTCAGGAAGCCGCCCACCGTGGGCAGGAAATCCACCAGGGCCATGCGCACCTGGTTTTCCGACTCCACCACCTGGCGGTCCATCTGGGAGAGTTCCGGGCGGAGGGTGAGGGCCCGCAGCACCATCTCCTCCACCCCCTCCTGGGGCTCCTGGCGGGGGTCCTGGGAATAGACCAACTGCAGCTTCGCCTCATCCGCCGGGGAGAGGCCCAGGGCCTGGAGGAGCCGCCCCCGGACCAGGGACAGCTCCCGGCGCGCCTGCTCCAGGGCGATTTCCCGGGAACGCCACTGGGTCTCCGCATTGGTGCGCTCCCACCCCAGGACCTGCCCCTCCTCATACATCCCGTCAATCCGCTGGAACTGGCTGCGGGTGGAGGCCACCTGGCTCTCCAGGGCCGTGATGCGGAGCTGGCAAAGCAGGGCCTGGTAGTAGAGGGAAGTAACCTGGGCCAGGATGCCCTGGCGGGCCAGATGCTCCGTCAAGGCGCCGGCCTGGCGGGAGAGCCGACGGTTGGCGTAGAGGAGCCACGTGGCGGGAGCCACCAGGGGCATCTGCACCCCCAGGTCCCCGTTGAAATACTCCTTGTCGGAAACGGGGGAGCCCCCCATGGTCTGCTGGTGCCGCCACCCCGTCCAGTTCCCCCCCAGGGAGACGACCGGCAGGAAATTGGCCAGGGAGGCGTCCACGTCCAACTCGCTCAACCGGCGCTGCAGCGCGGACAGGCGCAGGGAGTAGTTGTTCTCCAGGGCAAAGGAAAGGCACTCCTCCAGGCTGCGGGGAGCGGAAAGCCAGGCCGAACGCGCCTGAAGGGACTCCCCATACGCCGAAATGTGACCCCGGCGGGCCTCCGTGGCATCCCCGAAGGAGGCGCAGGAACCCCCGAAGAGAAGCAGGGCACCTCCCGCACAGGCAGAAAGGAAAAGGGAAAACAAGGAAAAAGGCCTTCGCTGCGTGACCATGGCTGCTCCACTCGCCGCCGACCCAGGGCCCCCTAAGGGCCGGGCCGCACTCACGCAACAGCCCAAACCCCAAAGACAAACCGGGAAGGACGGACATTCCAATGACTATAGAGGGAAAAGGAAATTCAGGAAGAAGCACAGGGAGGGGGAATCGCCCCGTGCGAACAGATGTTTATAAACGTCAGTTTGAATTTTCGTACTTTAACTCCCTTTGGGGAAATCACCTCCGATTTGGCGGAAATTTTGCACAACATTACCAACCTGTCATGTTTTTACCATTTGTCAATAGAGGCAAGGGAAGAAGAACCCGTCTGGGGGCTATATTATCAATGTCTTCCGCGCGGTAGGGTTTTCCCCCTTTCTTTTTGGGGGGCGGCACGGGGGCCTGCCTTTCCCTGTCCTCAATCCCCGGGTACAGGGGAGAGACCAGTCCTTGCCCCTGCTGGTTCCCCATTCCCTGGCGTGGGCGGGGTGGAATTTGCTTTTCAGGAAACGGGAAACTGCCGTAGGCCCCTTTGGGCGGTGTCCTGTCCTTTTCGGTAGAGAGAGCCGTCACGTCACGGCGAGGTGAGAGGAACCACATGCTTCTTTTATCCGGCAACGAGGCAATAGCGCGGGGCGCGTGGGAGAGCGACGTCCGCGCGGCGTTTGGCTATCCTGGGACACCCTCCACGGAGATTTTGGAGAATCTGGTGACCTACGGGGAGCCCCGGGTCTACTGCGAGTGGTCCCCCAACGAGAAGGTCGCCCTGGAGGCTGCAGTGGGGGCTTCCCTGGCGGGGGTCCGGACGTTGGTAACCATGAAATGCGTGGGTCTGAACGTAGCGGCGGACCCCCTGATGACCCTGGCGTACATTGGAGTCGAGGGGGGGATGGTGATTGTGGTGGCGGACGACCCGGGGATGCACTCCTCCCAGACGGAGCAGGACGTGCGCCTGTATGCCCGCCTGGCCCACGTCCCGGTGCTGGAGCCCTCGGACTCCCAGGAGGCGAAGGACTTTGTGAAATATGGGCTGGAGTTGTCGGAGAAGTTCCGGCTTCCGGTGCTGTTGAAGACCACCACCCGGGTCGCCCACTCCCGCAGCAAGGTGGAGGAATCCCCCCGCGTCCCCTCCTCTTTCCCGAAGGAGTTCATCCGGAACCCCTCCCGGCACTGCCCCCTGCCCCTTTGGGGGCGCCCCATGCGCAGGCAGCTCCAGGAGAAGGGGCAGATTCTCTCCTCGGTGGCCACTGCCTCCCCCTTGAACGTGGAGGAAAAGGGGGAGGACGCCCTGGGGATTGTCTGCAGCGGGATTTCCTACCAGTATGTCAAGGAGGTCTTTCCCGAGGCCTCCGTCCTGAAGCTGGGCTTCCCCTACCCCTTCCCCGATGAACTTATCCGCTCCTTCGCCGCCAAGGTGAAGCGCCTCCTGGTGGTGGAAGAGCAGGAGGATTTCCTGGAGGAGCACATCAAGGCCCTGGGCATCCCCTGCGACGGGCGCCGCTACGTCCCCGCCTGCGGGGAACTCTCCACCGAGGCGCTCCGCCGGGTGCGGGAGGCCCTGGACGGCACCCCCGCCGGGATTCCCGCACCCCGCTTCCCCCTGGAGACCCTCCCCTCCCGCCCCCCCGTCTTCTGCGCGGGCTGCCCCCACCGGGGGCTCTTCTACGCCTTGACGAAATTCGACGTGCTGGTCACGGGAGACATCGGCTGCTACTCCCTGGCCGTCTTCCCGCCCCTGTCTCGCACCGACGTCATCCTCTGCATGGGGGGAGGCATCTCCATGGCCCACGGCCTGGAGAAGGCGGGGGAGGCCCGGAAGGTGGTGGGCGTGGTGGGGGACTCCACCTTCTTCCACAGCGGCATCACGGGCCTGCTGGACATGGTCTACAACAAGGGCACCTCCCTGGTGGTGGTGGTGGACAACCGCACCACCGCCATGACTGGGCACCAGGACCACCCGGGAACCGGACGCACCCTCATGGGAGAGGAGACCCGGGAGGCTTCCATCGCCGACTTCGGCAAGGCCTGCGGCGTGCGGCGCATCCGGGTGGTCAACCCCTACAAAATCCAGGAGACAGTGGCGGTCCTGCGGGAGGAATTGGAGGCGCCGGAACCGTCCCTGGTCATCTCCCAGGCGCCCTGCCCCCTCCGGGAAAAGCGCCCCCTGGCGCCCCCCTTCCAAGTGGAGGCGGGCAAGTGCCGGGAATGCCACGCCTGCCTGAAACTGGGCTGTCCCGCCCTGGAGAAACAGGAGGGGCATGTCCGCATCAATCCCCTGCTCTGCCTGGGATGCGCCTCCTGCCAGGAGGTCTGCCCCTTCGGCGCCATCACCCCGGCAAAGCCCCAAGAGGAGGAAGGCTCCCATGAGTAGCGACCAGACCATCAGCGTCCTCATGTGCGGCGTGGGAGGCCAGGGAATCCTCCTGGCCAGCGCCATCACCGCCAGGGCCGCCCTGCTGGCAGGGTATGATGTCAAGACCAACGAAGTCCACGGGATGGCCCAGCGGGGAGGCTCGGTGGTCGCCTGCGTGCGCTTTGGGAGCAGGGTCCACAGCCCGGTCATCGAGCCAGGCGGCGCGGACGCCCTGCTGGGGCTGGAGCCCGTGGAGGCCATCCGCTGCCACCACTACCTGAAGCCCACGGGGGTGGCCGCCGTCTCCACCCAGAGAATCATCCCGGTCACCGTCTCCAGCGGAGGCGCCGCCTATCCGGAGCCGGAACTCCCCCTCCAAAACCTCTTCCCCCGCCTGAGTTACCTGGACGCCCTGGGAATCGCCCAGGCCCTGGGCAACCCCCGTACCGCCAACCTGGTGCTCCTGGGCGCCCTGGCCGGCATGGGGAGCCACCTCCCCCGGAAAATCTGGGAGACCGCCATCCGGCAATGCGTCCCGGAAAAGCACCTGGAAATCAACCAGGCCGCCTTCCGCAAGGGGATGGCCGCCTGCAGCCGGTAGCCTTCCCCTTCCCACCCTTCCCCTGGAACCCCGACCTTTCGGGGGAGGAGGCGGTCCCCCCGCCTCCCCTCCCCCCATGACAGAACAACCCAAGAGGCAAATCATGAAGAACATGAACTTCATCCACCCCCGCGACCAAATCGTGGAGATGATGGCCCGCATCTACCGCTACGGCCTCACCACCACCAGCGGAGGGAATCTCTCCATCCTGGATCCCGAGGGCAACATCTGGATCAGCCCCGCCAGCGTGGACAAGGGGAGCCTGCGCCGCGAGGACATCATGTGCGTCACCCCCAAGGGGGAGATCCTGGGCCCCCACAAGCCCTCCAGTGAATTCCCCTTCCACAACGACATCTACAAACTGCGCCCCGACGTGCGGGCCATCGTCCACGCCCATCCCCCCACACTGGTGAGCTTCTCCGTGGCCGGGCAGATTCCCGACACCACCGTCTTCCCCAATGCCAAGAGCATCTGCGGCACGGTGGGCTACGCCCCCTACGAGGTGCCCGGCAGCGAGGCCCTGGGCAAGAGCGTCTCCAACGCCTTTGCCGCCGGCCACAGCACCATCCTTCTGGAGAACCACGGCACCTGCTGCGCCGGCGCCAGCCTCCTTCAGGCCTTCCAGCGCTTCGAGACTCTGGACTTCTGCGCGCGCCTCATCTCCGGCGCCCTCCAGGTGGGCACCCCCCGCTACCTCTCCGAGACCGACCTGGAGTTCCATGCCCTGGACCGCAACCAGGACTTTGAGGAATTCGTCCCCACCAACCGCTCCAGCCGGGAGATGGACGACCGCTACCTCATGTGCCAGCTCATCCAGCGCGCCTACCGCCAGCAGTTGTTCACCAGCACGGAGGGCACCTTTGCCTGCCGTGTGGACAAGGATTCCTTCCTGGTCACCCAGCGCGGGCTGGACCGGGGCAGCATCGAGCCCGAGGACCTGGTGCTGGTCTCCGGGCATCGCCGCGAGGCGGGCAAGCAGGTTTCCCGGGCCACCTGGTTCATCAAGGCCATCTTCGACGCCCAGCCGGAAATCAACTCCGTCATCCTCTCCAACCCGCCCTGCGTGATGTCCTACGCCGTCACGGACGCGAAATTCGACCCCAGGGTGATTCCGGAGAGCTACATCCTGCTGCGGGAAGTCCCCTCCCTGCCCTTCGGCAGCCATTTCCGGAATGTGAAGGAAGTGGTGGGCACCCTGTCCCCCCGCTATCCCGTCATCATCATCCAGAACGACTGCCTGGTGACCACCGGTTCCACGCTGCTTCAGGCCTTTGACCGCCTGGAGGTGGCGGAGTATTCCGCCAAGGCCACCATCGCCTGCAAGTCCCTGGGCGGCATGAAGCCCATCACGGAGAAGCAGATTGAAGACCTGGTGAAGGCCTTCCACCTGATTCCCTGATGGGGGGCGTGTCCCCCCGCCGCAAAGACGCGCCTCCCGTCCTCCCGGGGCATTTTCTCCGGTGAAGGCGAGAGGCGCGGTTTCCTTTTCTCAAGCCCTCCCCGATTCCCCGACTCCATGACCGATTTCCTTGACACCCTCTCCCAGATGATGAGCACCGCCCGCGAAGGGGCGGAGGAACTGGGGGACAGAAGCGCCGCCGAGGCACAGGCCGCCAAGATGACGGAGGAGGAGAGGCGGGAGAAGGCGAAGGATTTGCAGGGGCAGGTCCAGGCCTGCCTCCAGGAGCTGGCCAAGGTGCAGGAAAGCCTCCAGGCCCTCTCCCCCGCGCAACTCTTTGGAGAGGAGGGAAATGCCCTCAAGGACCAGGCGGATGAATGGGTAAGGAAACTCTCCTCCCTGAAGACCCAGCAGCAGGTCTTCACCCTCCAGGATCCCCTCCACAAATAGCCCTGAACGTCCCCCCTTGCCCTTTCGTCGGCGGAGGGGGGAGGAAAACTATTCCTTCCTAATGCATATCCCCCCTCATGGGGTGTTGCCAGGCCCTATTGCCTGGAGTCGCCCTCTTTCCCGGCGGGCGGGCGCCAAAGCCATTCCGGACGGAAGGCCAGTTCCGGGGCGACCACCTTCAGGAACTCCCTCACCTCCCCCTCCATCCGCCAGGCGGGAACGACCTTGACGGGATCACGGAGAAGGGATTCCGCCAATGCCTCCCGGGAGATGCCGGAGGCCTCCTCCCGTTCAGCAGTCCAGAGGCGCGAAACCCCCTCGCCCTCCCCTTCCCTGGCGCCTCCCCTGGAGTTCCACGCCATCATCCCCTCCAGGAGTTCCTCCGTCTCCCGGGGATGGGCCTCCGCCCAATGCGCGTTCACGGCCACGCCGGCCCAGGGCACCTCCGGCGCCCCGCCCCGCACCCGGCCATAGTATGCCTCCAGGGAATCCACCCGTTGGAACCCCAACCCCTTTCCCAGCAGGACAGTGGCAAAGGGCTCCGGCAAAAAAAGGTCCTCCGCCTTCCCCTCCATCGCCTTGAGCAGGAGGGGCCTCACATCCACGGGGACAACCTTCACCCCCGCCACGCCCTCCTCCCGCAGCAACTTCTCCAGCAGGAAGCGCCCCGCACCGTCAGCCGGGGCGATGGACACCTCCCGCCCCAGGAAATCCTCCGGAAAGCCGCCCACGCCCTCCCGCCGGGAGAGCAACTGCCACTTTCGCCAGCCCGTCACCGCCAGGATACGCAGGGGGGCGCCCCGGCGGGCCGCCCGGGCAAAGCCCTCCAGATGCCCCACCCAGAACTCCCCTTCCCCCGCCAAAAGCAGGCTCTGGAAGGCCATGGTCGTATTCCAGGGGCGCAAATCCAGGCGCCATCCTGCCTCCTCCGCCGCCCCCAGGAGGGGCAGGAGGGGCGTCGTCGTCCCCCGGTTGGCCCACGCCGTCACCGCCGGGGCCGCACTCCCGTCTTCCGGCGCCTTGGGGGAGGTTTCGGGACGGCAGGCGAACAGGGTGAGGGCGAGGAGGGCAAAGAGCGGGAAGGGATTCCAGAGGCGGGATGGCGTCCTTGACCACATGGGCGAAAGAGGAAGAAAGGGGAGAAGTCCCGGGGGCGGCTCAATCCCGGAGGCGGGAATAGTTGGGGAAGAAGCGGAGCATCTCCTGGTGGATGGCCCCGTTGGTGGCAAGAATCCCCTGGCGGGGATACTCCCCTCCCCCCCGGAGGTCCGTGACTTGCCCGCCTGCCTCCAGGAGGACCACCATGGCGGCGGCGTAGTCGTAGGGCTGGAGATTCAACTCCCAAAAGCCATCGGACTTGCCGCAGGCCACGTAGCAGATGTCCATGGCGGCGGAGCCAAAGCGGCGGACGCCCCGGCAATGGAGGCCAATCTGGGCGAAGAAGGGGACGTTGTTGCCCTCCGTCCATCCCGCCCTCAGGCAGGAGAAACCCGTGGACAGCACCGACTGCTCCAGGGAGCCATGGGAGCGCACGTGGATGGGGCGTCCATTGCAGAAGGCCCCCTTTCCGGCCTCCCCGTAGTAGAGTTCATCCAAGGCGGGGGCATACACCGCGCCCGCCAGGGGCTTGCCGTCCTTCCAGAGGGCGATGGAGGTACACCAGTAGAGTTGCCCCTCGTAGTAGGAGACCGTGCCGTCGATGGGGTCCACAATCCAGCAATACGGGTTCCCGTTGTCCTGGGAACGCCCCGTCTCCTCCCCGTAGAAGCGGTGGTGGGGGAAGCGCTTTTCCACCGCCTGTCGGATGAAGCGCTCGGTGGCCTGGTCCGCCGCCGTCACAATGTCCCGGACTGTCGCCTTGCAGGAGACATCCCCCTCCTGGAGTTGGGACTGCATGGAGAGGGCGAGTTTGCCGGCCTGGCAGGCCAGCTGGGCAAGAAAAGGCTGGAGATGGAGAGAGTCGTCCATTGGGGGGATTCCTTGGGGGGAAACGAAAAACGCCGCAAGGATGCGGAGAGCACCCCTGCGGCGTGGTGAATGGCAATCCCAACGGGAATCGAACCCATATTTACAGGATGAGAACCTGTTGTCCTAACCGTTAGACGATGGGATCCTGTTTGATGCAGGAAACGGCGTTACTTTAACGCCCCTCCTGGGGATTGCAAGGTCTCCCAGGGGAATTTTCGCAAAAAAGGGGTGCCGTTTTGGGGGCTATGCGTGGGCATGCCGGGCGAAATCCTTCAGGAGGGCCTTCAGGTAGAGGAACATGGGGAAGATGGGGAGGAACCAGGAGATGGGATAGGAGAGGAAGAGGAAGGAGATGGTGGGATGGAAAGGGAAGACGAACTGGGTCCAGACGACCCGCAGTCCGCAGACCCCCACCAGCATGATGACAGTGACCAGCAGGGTGCGCCCCATTCCCCGGATGGCGCCGCAAAGGGTGTCCATCATCCCCAGGATGGCATATCCGGAAAGGACTGTGTACATTCTCTGGGCCCCCCATTGGATGACCTCCGGGTCGTCATTGAAGACATGCAGGAGGGGGACGGCCCACAAGCAGCAGAGGAGTCCCATCAAGGAGGGGGCGGCCGTCCCCATGATGAGGCACCACCGGATGGAGTCCTTGACTCTCTGGAGTTTGCCCGCGCCGCAGTTCTGGGCCACGAAACTGGTGACGGTCTGGTTGTAGCAGTAGGAGCCCGTCCAGACCAGGCATTCCCAATTCAGGGCGGCGGCGGAGCCGGCCACGGCCAGGGAGCCGAAGGAGTTGATGGCGGACTGGATGACCACGTTGGCGAAGGAGAAGCAGCAGGACTGGATTCCTGCGGGGATGCCGATGGAGAGCATCTTGCCCAGGGTTCTCCAGTGGATGGACAGGCCTTTTCCCGTGAGGTGGCACCCCTCCCCCGTCCTTGCCAGGGCACGGCAGACCATGGCCATGGCCACCCCCTCCGACAGCACCGTGGCCATGGCCACCCCCTCCACCGCCATGTGGAATCCCAGGACGAAAAAGAGGTTCAGGGCGACGTTCAGGCATCCCGAAAAGACCAGGTAGAGGAAGGGTCGCCGGGTATCTCCCACGGCCCGGAGGAGTGCCGCGCCAAAATTATAGACCTGCAGGAAGGGCATTCCCGCAAAGTAGATTCTCATGTAGAGGGCGGCGGCGTCCAGCACGTCAGGGGGCGTCTCCATCCACAGGAGGAGGGGTTTTGCCAGGCATACCCCCGCCACTGCCAGGAGGCAGCCGGCAATCAGGGAGAATAGGATGGAGGTATGGAGCACCCGGTCCATGCGGGGGCGGTCCCCGGAGCCGAAGGCGTGGGCGGCCACCACATTGCACCCCACGGAAATCCCCACCAGGAGATTCACCAGGAGGGAGATGAGGGAGGAGGTGGCCCCCACGGCGGCCAGCGCCCGATGGGAGGAGAAGCGCCCCACGATGGCCACGTCCGCCGCATTGAAAAGCAACTGCAGCATGAGCGTGCCCAGAAGCGGCAGGGAGAAAAGCACCACCTGCCTGGGGATGCTCCCCGTAGTCAAATCCATGGTCTTTCGCGTTGCCATATTCTTTCAGCGCAAGCAAGCCGCCGGGCGAGCACGGCCCCCTTCCCTCCCAGGGTCGCAAAACCGCCCGGAAGGCAGGGAACCACCCCCTCCCTCCGGGTCGCCCCCCTCTCCATGCCCCGGCCTTGCCGCTCCCCCCGGGAAGGGGAGAACTCCAGGCCTGCCTGGCACGGCACCGCCCTGCCGGGGGCAGGACAGGCGTGGCGGGGAGGAGAGGCGCGCGCCTATCGCCGCAAAGGGAGACAGGGCACTATGCCTTGAGGGCTTCCAGAAGCGCCCGCAAATGGGTCTTGCACCCCTCGGCATTGGGGCGCTTCCAAGTCGCCATCCCCTCCATGGCGGTCTTCTGCCCCTGCATATCGAAGATGGCCTTCCCATCCGCCACGGCCACCCCGCTGGCCTCGCAGACCTTCTTCAGGTTCCGCAGGACCGCCCCGTAGCGGTTCACGGTCTGGACATCGGGGGCCAGATTTTCCCGCCAGGCCCCGTGGTCTCCCCCCACCTGGGGATAGATGGGATTGGGGAGCCAGCAGATGACCTTGGGCTTGGATTCCAAGGCCTGGAGGGCCTCCAGGAACGCCTGGGTCTGGGCGGCCAGCTGGCCCAGGGCCTCGGAGGTCTCCAGGGAAGCGGTGGCCAGGGTGTCGGCCAGGGAGAAGGAGAAGATTACCAGATGGGGCTTGAAGGGCGCCACATCCCGGCCAATCCGCAGACTCCCCAGGAAGGTGGTGCACTTCCGCACCCCCGCGTTCAGGACCGCGCAGTCCCTCCAGGAAGCCTCTCCCTTGAGGGAGGCCTCCAGGAGGGACGGCAAGGAGGGGGTGCCGGGTTCGGCGGCCACCATCTCATCCCCCAGGAAGACAACCCTGCGCTCCGCCTTCTCCATCCAGGCAATCTCCTCGTTGGTCATCCCCTCCGGCCAATCCCGGGTGACGGGATTCTCCTTCCATGCCCCCCCCACGGGAATCTCCACCCGGAAGGCCGTCTGGGCGGCGGGGATGATCACTGGGGCAGGAGGCGGCAACTCCGACAACTCCCGGGAATTGCACTCCGCACAGCAAGCCGGCTTCTGAAACACCCCCAAATGGGTCAGCAACTGCTCATGGGATGTCCAGGAAAAAACCTTGCCGCACTTCTCGCAGGAAAGTTCCTGGCTGGGATGCTCCTTCAGGAACTTGTTGCAGCCGGGACAGTGCCGCCCCTGGGGCTGACGGCCCAGGCGACGGTCCTTCAACTGCTCCGACGGTTCGTAGGTCCAAGTCCCCTGGCAGGCAGACTCCATGCAGGGCTCCTGGATGGGCTTCAGTTCCTTCAACTCCTTCTGGCAGGCCTCGCACATCCGATGCCCAGGCTGGTCATGACCCCGCAAATGGGCCGCCAACTGCATGGAGCGGGTCCATACCCACTTCCCCTCGCACCCCCGGTTGGCACAGGGCTGCTCCTGGTCCCGCGCCTTCTCGAAAAAGCCAAAACACTCCTTGCACATCCGCTTCGGAGGAGTCAAATGAAGGGGATTGCAATCCTCCTTCTTCCCCCCACCTCCGGCAGCAG
>JAEDNB010000215.1 GCA_016302725.1 Lentisphaeria bacterium | reverse complement strand
TTCCGACGATGTCCGCGGTGGACTGGTCCAGGATCGTGTTTTCGAAGGCCTGGAGTCGGATGCGGATGGTTTGCTTGTTAGCCATGTCCTTTTCCTAGTTATGAGTCTTGTCCTGGCCGTTTCTCCAAGGCGGCGGGCTCGGCGGTGAAGAGCGCCCTTCCTGCGGTAATGGACCGCAGGGTGGTGGCGTAGGAGAGCATGTTGGCGACGGGGACAAGAGCGACCACGTGAGAGCCTCCGTCTGTCAGAGTCTCGACCTGTGCGACCCTGGCCCTTCGGGCCTGGAGGTCTTGGAGGACGGCGCCGATCTGTTCGGCGGGGGCACTCACTTCGAGCCGCATCACAGGTTCCAGCACGACCATGCCGGCCTGGTCGAGGGCGTCGACCAGGCCGAGCCTGGTAGCGGTTAAGAACACCGGTTCGGAAGTGTCCGGCTGGGAAGTGGACACCTCCAGGACTGTGATGCGCGTGTTCGTCAGGGGATAGCCCGAGGGGTTTTCGCCCTGGACGAATTCGTTGACTGCCTGCCGCACGGCCGAGAGGGTTTCGGGGGGCAGGCCTGGCAGTTCCGCAGGGAACTCCAGTTGTGCGCCGCTGTCTGGGGGCAGCGGCTCAAATCGGATGTGTACCCTCGCCTGGACGGTGAGGGAGGGGGAAAGGACTCTCCGGAACTCCCGTTGGAGGTCGGCAGTGTTGCCGACGGTGATCCTGTAGGCCACCAGCGGGGTTCCCGCCCTGGTGCGGACGCGGTGTTCGGTAAGGAGCCTGTCCCTGGCCACCTGGAGATGGAGTTCCCCCAGTCCGGAGAGGGTGCACTGTCCGTCGTTGGGGCCGTGTTTCCACCGGAGTGTGGGGTCTTCCTCCGCCAGGGCGTCGAGGGCCTGGGGGAGCCGGAGGCGTTCCTCGGGTCCCAGGGCTTCCAGCACCAGGGAGAGGACGGGTTCGGGAAAGCGCATTTTCGCCAGGCGGAGGGGCGGCGCCCCTTCCTGGGTGAGGGTATCCCCGGCCCGGAAGGGGGGGATGGGCTCCTGGGGCGAGGCCGCCAGGCCAACCACCTCGCCGGCATTGGCCTCGGGGATTTCCTGGACCTGGTCCGCGCACAGGCGCCAGAGGGCGCCCACCCGCCAGGAGATGCCCCGGTTCACATTCACCAGGAGGTCACCAGGATGGAGGCAGCCGCTGTAGAGGCGGACCGCCACGTAGTCGCCGGGCCACGGGGCACGGACCGTCTTGACCACGGACATCACCGCAAAGGCCTTTCCCTGGGGGGAGGCCAGCTTTTCCAGGGAGATGGAGAAGCATTTCCTGCCGCCGGGGCTTTGCAGCCGTTCCCTGGGGGAGGGAAGGAAGTCCCCCACCGCGTCCAGCAGCTGGGGGACGCCCCAGCCGGCCTTCGCGGAGCCGCAGAGAACGGGGACAATCCGGTTCTCCAGGGTGGCGCGGCGCAGGGCGGCCCGCATCCGCTCCAGGGGAGGCGTCCGGCCCTCCAGATAATCCCCCAGGAGGGAATCATCCATCTCGGCCAGCGTCTCCAGGAGGGCGCGTCGTCCGTCCCAGAGTTGCAATTCCACCTCGTCGGGAGGGGCCACGGGGGGGAATCCCACGGGTTTTCCCTCCAGCAGATCCAGGAGGCACGCCGTCCTCCCCTCCTCGTCGGGGAGGGGCAGCATGAGGGGGACGGGGCGCACGGGGGCGAAGAGCCGCCGCATCTGGGAGAGGGTGGCGTGGAAATCCGCCCCTTCCCGGTCCAGCTTGCTGATGAAGGCCAGCCCGGGAAGGGCATACCCCCGGGCGCGGCGCCAGACCATTTCGGACTGGGCCTGCACACCGCGGAGGGCGCAGAAGACCGCCACGGCGCCGTCCATGACCCGCAGGGAGCGCTCCACCTCGGCGGTGAAGTCGATGTGCCCCGGCGTATCCAGGATGGTGTATTGACGGCCTTTCCAGGGGCAGGTGACGGCGGCGCTCACGATGGAGATGCCCCGTTCCCGCTCCTGTAGGAGGTAGTCGCTGACGGTGTTGCCCTCCTCCACTGCGCCGCAGACCTTCAGTTCTCCGGTTTCGTGGAGGATGCGCTCCGTCAGCGTGGTCTTTCCCGCGTCAATGTGGGCGATGATGCCGATGTTTCGGATGGAATCATCTGGCAGGCCCATGGACGAGCGGGAAAGGCGCCTCGCCCGCCCTGGCTTCCGTCGGCGGGGAGAGGGGGGAAAGGTTCGGGGGATCCGTCCACCCGCGTGACGGAAGGAAGGAGCGGGAGGGGACGGGACGCCAAGGCGCCCGCCGGAAGACCGGCGGACGCGCTGCTGGCTGCCCGGGCCCTTGATTTCCGGCGGCGGCCTTCAGGGCCGTTCCGCCGGGGGTGGGGCGCCGGGCGGGGGATGGAAGTCCTAGCGGAAGTGGGCGTACGCCTTGTTGGCGTTGGCCATCCTGTGGACGTCGTCCCGCTTCTTGATGGTGTTGCCGGTGTTGTTGTAGGCGTCCAGCAGTTCGGCGGCGAGGGCGTGGCGGGTATCCATGCCCTTGCGGCTGCGGGAGTAGGTCACCAGCCAGCGCATGGCCAGGGCGACCTGGCGTCCGGGCTCCACTTCCAGGGGGACCTGGTAGGTGGCGCCGCCCACGCGGCGGCTCTTGACCTCCAGGCGGGGCTTGGCGTTTTCCAGGGCCGCCAGGAAGAGATCCAGGGGTTCCACATCGCTCTTCTTCTCCTTCAGGAGGTCGAAGGCACCATACACGATGCCCTGGGCGGTGGATTTCTTGCCGCAGAGCATGATGGTGTTGATCAGCCGGGCAACCAGCTCGTTGTTGTAGCGCACATCGGGGATCAGGGTGCGCTTTTCAGCCTGACGTCTTCTCATGGTCTTTTGCTGTCTTTACGGAAATGGATAGGAAAGCTTGCCTTTCTGCTTGCTGCTTACTTCTTCTTCTTCGCGTCGGCGGCACCGGGCTTCGGGCGCTTCACGCCATACTTGGAGCGGCCGCGGCGGCGCTTGTCCACGCCCAGGGTATCCAGCTTGCCGCGGACCACGTGGTAGCGCACACCAGGCAGGTCGCGCACACGGCCGCCGCGCACCAGCACGACGCTGTGTTCCTGGAGGTTGTGGCCCTCGCCGCCGATATAGGCGGTGACTTCCTGTCCATTGGTCAGGCGGACACGGCAGACCTTACGGAGAGCGGAATTGGGCTTCTTGGGGGTGCGGACAGTCACCAGCATGCAGACGCCACGGCGCTGGGGGCACTTGTCCAGGGCGCGCACGCGGCTCTTGGCGGGCTTCACGG
>JAEDNB010000214.1 GCA_016302725.1 Lentisphaeria bacterium | reverse complement strand
TTCTCCTGCCAGGGGAAAAGGCCCCTTCCCTGGGGGACTTGCGCCGGGAGTTCAAGGTGGGGATGGTCACCGCCACCCGCGCCCTCCAGGAACTCCAGGCCATGGGGCTCCTGGAACGCCGCCCGGGAAACGGGTATTTCGTGAAGGCCCCCTCCCGGGAGGGGCTCCTCCATCGGGAGATGGTGGGATGCCTCCTGCGCTCCAACTACGTCTCTCCCAACGACCACTATTTCGATGAAATCATCTGCGGCATCCAGCAGGCCGCCTTCCGGGGAAGGGTGAATCTACTCTGGAGCCACCTGGCCGCACAGTTCTGCGCCTCCTGGTGTGACTTGAGCCGGGAAAATCTGGTCTCCGCCGCCCTGGAGATGAACAATCTGGTGGGGGGATACCTCCTGGATGAACGGATCTCCGACGAGACGGCCCGGGCCATCCTCACCCGCACGGGAAAGCCCGTGGTCATCGTCAACCGCACCACCACGCTTCCCGTCTTCTCCGTCTCCCCGAACTATCGCTGGGCCATGCGGGATTTGCTGGGCACCCTCCAACGAATGGGCTACAACCGCTTCCTCCTGGCAGCCAGCGGGGTGGACGCCTTTTCCCAGAAGGAGAAGGAGCTTGGCTTTTCCCTGGGCCTGGCGGAACTGGGGATTCCCCTGAAGAATGCCGCCGTCCTTCCCCAGTGCATGATGCGGGAGATGGGGGAGAGCTACCGGGAGTTCCGCCGCCTCTGGAAGGAATTCTCCCCTGGGCGCCTGGTGGTCATCTCCGCGGTGGACTCTTTCTCCTCCCTCCTCATCAAGTGCCTGGAAAAGGACGGGTTTTCCGTTCCCCGGGATCTGGGGGTGGTCTCCACCGACGGACTGGAGGCCTATGCCGGAAGCCCCAACCCCATTTCCAGCCTGAAGGTTCCCACGGTGGAAATGGGGGAAAAGGCCCTCAGTCTCCTCCTGGGGGAAATCCGGCAAAAACGGGAAATCCCCGTCCAGAATTTCCAGTTGAATTCCACCATGTTCTTCGGGACCACTCTATGATTCCTCCCCGCCCCATGCTCCCCCGCCTCCTCTGCCTCCTCTGCCTCCTGACCCTCGCCCCAACCGCCTTCCCCGGGGAAATCCCCCTGGGAGAGACGGTGCTCCTGAACACCCGGGGCGCCGCCTTGAGCCGCTACACCTGGAAGGGTCACTCCCTGGTGCCCGCCAACGGGGAGAACGGCACCCTCACCGAGGTGGCCTTCGCCACCAGCGGAGAGGCCAGGGTGGACGGCGAACGCTTCGGGAACCTGGAGTTCCGGGCACTGCCCCAGGAGGAGGCGGGCAGCCTTGTCCTGGAGGCCCAGGGTGTCCAGGCCTTCCGGTGGCTTCTTCTGCGCAAAAAGTACACCCTGAAGGAGGATGGTTCCCTGGAGGTGACCTACACCTTGAAGAACCTGGACGAACGCCCCCGCCGTGCGGGCCTCTGGGTGCGTTCCCTCCTGCGGGAAGGGGAGGGCGCCGCCCAGCAGACCAACCGGTATTACTTCTTCCGCCGGGGGCGCCTGGAGACCTTTGCCCATCCCGGCCCCGGCGCCCAGGGGGACCTCTTTTCCCTGAATCCCGGGATCGCCCAGGCGGGCGTCTGCGGCCCGAAGGGGGCGGGCACCCTGGTGCGCCTCCCTGACGACCAGGTGGAGGCCTTCTATTTCTGGCGCTCCGAGTCGGAGCCCGTCTCCACCCTGGAGTGGTTTGTCCGGGAGAGGGAGTTGCTTGGGGGGGAGAGCCGGGAGTTCTCCTTCCTCCTCCTCCCCTCGGAGAATGTCCCCGCCCTGATGGAGGAGGCGGAGAAGCGCCTTTCGGCCTATGCCCCGGAGGAGGAGAGCCCCTGCCTTTTTCCCCGCATCCTCTCCCGGGAAGTGCCCGGCGGGGTCTATGCCCTCCCCCCCGAGCCAGCCTTGCCCGTTAGCCAGGTCTATGCGGATGTCTCCGGAAAACGGCAGTTCTTCCCCTCCGTGCGCGCCATGCGCTTCCCCCCGGAGGCCGACCTCTCCCGCCTGGGCGTCTATCGCTGCGAAAATGGACGGGAACGCCTGGACGCCCCGGTCGCCTTCCGCACGGAAACCCTCCCCTCCGGGGAACAGCGGGTCGACTTCCTTGTGCCGGGAGTGAACCCCAAGGGATTCTACTGGACCCGCTTCCAGGAGGGATACGCCTATGACTCCCAGGGGCTTCTCCTGGGGGAGGAGGAGTTCCACTTCCGGCTCTGCCTGGACATCCCCCAGGAAGAGCCCCCCCAGCTGACCCCCAGGGGAAAATGGCTCCTGGAACAGGGGCCCCAGCTCCTCCTCAACGGGGATGTGGAAGTGCCCTCCTGGGACGATTCCCAATGGCCCTGGGGATTCCCCTGGAGCCAGGAACTCCGCTCCAGCCGGGGAATGTTCTTCTGGGAGGAGAATGGCAGTTTCGACGGCTCGCGCTGCCTCCGCCTCCAACTGCCCGACGGCTCCCCCTTCTGGGCAATCTGGCCGGTCCATTTCCGCACGGAGCCCGGCGTGAAATACACCGCCTCCTGCTATGCCACCGCCGAAAACCCCGACCAGGACTGGGCCGTGGTCCAGGTCATCCAACTCAATGGGGAGGGCACGCACCTGCGGGAGCGAAATGTCCACCTCCAGCATGACAAAGTCGCCTTCCCCTGGAAGAAACTGGAGCACTCCTTCTATGTGGAGGAGGACATAAAGACCGCCGCCCTGGAGTTCTCCACACTGCGCTGTCCCACGGCAAGCCTCTCCATGGACAAACTCAGCGTGGTCCCCGAGGATTTCACCTATGTGAAGAAGGAGCGGAAGGAGCTCCTGCGGGAGGAACTCATGGGCAGCCGAAACCCCCATGTGGAGATCATCGAGCATCTGGACGACTCCGTGGAGACTCCCCATGAGGACTGGCTGCCCAACCCGGCGCACCCCCTGGAGGGCGTCCTCTACCTGCCTCTCGCCAGCACCCGCACCGTCCAGACCCCCTTCCGGCGCACCATCCTGGAAATGGCCCAGAGAATGCCGCTGCAATACCAGTACATCCCCCTCTTCCGCAAGGTGCTCCGCTTCGAGCACGGCTGGGATGTGACCTTCGGGAACTCCCTGGAGGAATATACCTTGGAGTGCCTCCGGCAGGTCAAGGACACCCCCAGGGTCGTCTTCGTCCAGGCCATCGATTTCCAGGAGATGGCCCAGCCGGAGTTCGGGGAGGAACTCCTCCGCTTCCGCAAGGAAGGGGCGAATTTCCTCTTCCTGGGATGTCAGAATGT
>JAEDNB010000021.1 GCA_016302725.1 Lentisphaeria bacterium | reverse complement strand
AAGGCTAAGCCGACCCGAAACTGGGCTTCGGGGTCCCCCAGTTTGGCGCGGTTAAGGAGACTCTCGCTGATCTTCCCGTAGGCGAGAGAGAGGGAGCCCAGGAGGCAGAGGGCCACAAGGGTCAGGGAGGAGAAGAAGGGGCGTGAGGGAGGCATAGGCATGGGAAAGGAGGGAGGAAGGAGGGAAGCAGAGAGGCCGACACAAAAACACCATCCCCTACTACCCTTGCGCTCCCGCTTCCTTACATCCTCTTCCCCTTCCTTCCTCCCCTTTGGGGGAAGACCTTGGGCAGGGGTGCGCCTCCCGGGCCCCACCCGGGAAGAGTATAGTACCCCGTATTCCCCATTTCTCCCCACCCCACCCAGAAAAACGACCCCCCTATGAGCAAGATGGAAGGAAAGAGCGAGGCCTACAAGGAGGCCGGCGTGGACATTGATCTGGCAACCCAGCTCCTGAAGAATGTGAAGGGGCGCATTGCCTCCACCCGCACCCCCCAGGTCCTGGCCCCCATCGGCGGCTTCGGCGGACTCTATCGCATCGACCTCACCCGCTGGAAGCGCCCCGTGATGGTGGTCTCCGTGGACGGCGTGGGAACCAAGCTCATGATCGCCCAGATGATGGAGAAGTTTGACACCGTGGGACACGACATCGTGAACCACTGCATCAACGACATCGCCGTCCAGGGCGCCACCCCCGTCTATTTCCTGGACTACATCGGCATCGGCAAAATGCGGAGCCCCCTCTACGAGGATGTGCTCACGGGATGCGCCGACGCCTGCCGGGCGGAGGGCGTCTGCCTCATCGGCGGCGAATCCGCCGAAATGCCCGGCATGTATGGCAACGATTTCGACCTGGTGGGCTGCATCACCGGCATCGTGGAGGAGGACCAGATTATCACGGGGGAGAAGATCCGCCCCGGACACGTCGCCCTGGCCATCGGCTCCAACGGGCTGCAGACCAACGGCTTCTCCCTGGCCCGAAAGGTCCTCTTCGAAAAGGCGGGCTACGACGTGAAGGACCGCCCCGCATGCCTCCAGGGAAAGAGCGTAGGGGAGGCCCTCCTGGAACCCCACCAGTGCTTCTGGAAGGCGGTGAAGGCCGCCCTGGACTGCGGCTTCCCCCTGGACGGCATCGCCCACATCACCGGAGGAGGCCTCTATGACAACGTGCCCCGCATCCTCCCCGAGGACGTGGATGTCCGCTTCCAGGCCGGGAAAATCCTGGACGCGCCCCCCATCTTCTCCCTGATTCGGGAGGCCGGCGGCATCGACCCCTACGAGATGTACCGCGTCTTCAACATGGGGGCGGGCATGGTCTGGTTCGTCCCCCAGGAGAAGGCGGACGAGGGGCTGGCCCTCATCCGGAACGCCGGCTTCCGCGCCATGGCGATTGGCGAGGTGCTCCCCGGTTCCCGCAAGGTGGAAGTCGTCCTCTAGAGGCACCCGCGCACCCCCCTGGCCTGCCCCATGCTCCTCCAGCAGGAACTCATCCGAATCATCCGGAAGATGCGGCTCCGGGGTGCCTCTGCGGTGGAGCTTTCCCAGGCCAACCGCCGGGTGCTGGGGCGGCGCCCCGCCCTGCAGCCCACCCCTGCCCCATGCCCCATGCCCACGGAGGAGCAGAAGCAGCGGGCCATCCAGGCCTTTGTCCAAAGCCAGCGCCCCGCCCCCCCGCCGCCTCCTGCCCCCCTTCCTCTCCCCGCCAACCCCGGCGCACCCCCGCCACGGCGGGACTCCACAGCCGGCTTCCCGCCGCCGCCGGATGTCTCCCAGGCCACCTGGGAGGAACTTATACGCCAATGCCAGGGCTGCCATTGCTGCCGCCTGGGGGCCACCAGGCAAACCCTGGTGCTGGAGGACGGGTGCCGCCAGGCTCCCCTCATGTGCATCGGGGAAGGCCCCGGCGCCGAGGAAGACGCCCAGGGCGTCCCCTTCGTGGGACGGGCGGGGCAGCTGCTCACCGCCATGCTCCGCGCCATGGGGCGGGACCGGCAAAGCCAAGACCCCGCCACGGCGGTCTACATCGCCAACGTGGTCAAGTGCCGCCCCCCCGGCAACCGCAACCCCATGCCGGACGAATGCACCCCCTGCCTGGGATACCTCCAGCGCCAAATCGCCCTGGTCCAGCCCCGGGTGATTGTCCTCCTGGGCAACATCGCCCTGACGGCGCTCTTCGGGCGGGGCGGCATCACCCAGGCCCGGGGAAACTGGCGGGAATACCAGGGCGTCCCCGTCATGCCCACCTTCCACCCCGCCTTCCTTCTCCGCCACGAAAAATACCCCCGCGACTTCATCGACCTGAAACGCAAGGTGTGGAATGACCTGCAACTGGTCATGGCCAAACTGAAGGAGACGGAACCCGGCCGACCCTAGCGCCCCGTGGGCCGGCCATGCGCCATGGGGGGAGACAACCCCGCAGAGGCGCATGCCCAGGCTCCCCAGGGCACCACATCCCCCTTTCCCACAACCCATCCCCCCCAAAAAACACCACAAGGACCCCACCACCATGATTGCGGACTGGAAAGCAACCCCCGGAACCCCCAAGCTCGCCCTCGCCTCCGACCACGGCGGGCTGGATAAGAAAGCCTTCCTGGCCAAGGAACTGGAGAACATGGGATACCCCGTGGAGGATTTCGGGCCCCACGCCCTTGACCCCGAGGACGACTACCCCGATTTCGCCGCCCCCCTCTGCACCGCCCTCCGGGACGGCAAGGTGGACGCCGGCATCCTCATCTGCCGCAGCGGCATCGGAATGTCCATCTTCGCCAACCGCTTCCATGGAATCCGCGCCGCCCTGGCAGACTCCCCCCAGAAGGCACGCTCCAGCCGCGACCACAACGACAGCAATGTCCTGGTCACCGGGGGAGACACCCTCTCCCCCCAGGAAATGCTGGACGTGGTGAAGGCATGGCTCGACACCCCCTTCAGCCAGGCAGAACGACACGCCAGACGACTGGACAAGGTGGAAAAATACTCCCTGGACGAAATCGCCGCCCTCCGCAACGTGGACCCTGAACTCTCCGCCCTCATCGACCAGGAACAGACCCGACAGGCGGAAGGGCTGGAACTCATCGCCAGCGAAAATTTCACCAGCCCCGCCGTCCGCGCCGCACAGGGCTCCATCCTCACCAACAAATACGCGGAAGGCCTCCCCGGCAAACGCTACTACAACGGGTGCGCCAACGTGGACCAAATCGAGCAACTGGCCATCGACCGCGCCAAGGAACTCTTCGGGGCCGAGGCCGCCAATGTGCAGCCCCACTCCGGCAGCCAGGCCAACCAGGAGGTCTACTTCGCCCTCCTGGAACCCGGAGACACCGTCCTGGGCATGAGCCTGGACGCCGGCGGACACCTCTCCCACGGACTCAAGGTGAATTTCAGCGGGCGCACCTACAATTTCGTGGGCTACGGCGTGGACCGGGAAACCGAGACCATTGACTATGACGCCCTGGAACGCCTCGCCCTGGAGGTGAAGCCCAAGATGCTCCTGGCCGGCGCCTCCGCCTATCCCAGAGTCATCGACTTCCCCAGGCTCCGCCAAATCGCCGACAAGGTGGGCTGCCTCCTCATGGTGGACATGGCCCACATTGCCGGACTGGTGGCCGCCGGGGTCCATCCCAGCCCCGTCCCCTACTGCGACGTGGTCACCACCACCACCCACAAGACCCTCCGCGGGCCCCGGGGCGGGCTCATTCTCTGCAAGGAACAGTACATCAAGAAAATCAACTCCGCCGTCTTCCCCGGCACCCAGGGCGGTCCCCTGGAGCACGTCATCGCCGCCAAGGCGGTCTGCCTCAAGGAGGCCATGAGCCCCGAGTTCAAGGCCTACGGCGCGCAGGTGGTCAAAAACTGCCAGGCCCTGGCCGACGCCCTGGCGCAGCGGGGCTTCCGCATTGTCTCCGGAGGCACCGACAACCACTGCATGCTGGTGGACCTCCGCCCCAAGGGCGTCACCGGCCGGGATGCGGCGGACGCCATGGACAAGGCGGGCATCACCGTCAACAAGAACATGATTCCCTTCGATCCCGCCAAGCCGGCCGTCACCAGCGGCATCCGGGTGGGCACCGCGGCGGTCACCACCCGGGGCATGAAGGAGGCGGAGATGGTGAAGATCGCCGATTTCATGACGCGGATTGTGGAGAACCTGGGGAACGAGGAGGTGTACCGCCAGGTGCACCAGGAGGTCAAGGCCCTGGCCGCCGCCTTCCCCATGCCCCAGTTCCGCTAGCCTCCCCTCCCCCATGGCACTCACCGTCAACTACAACGAAGAGGGCATGCCCGACTGCGTGCCCACCTATCTTTTCGACCAGGCGGAAAGGTACAAGGAGAATCCCCGGGACGCGGCGCTGGAGTGGTTCAATTCCGCCATCCTGGGGCTCTCCCTCCATTTCGGGCTGCCCTCCCTCCTGGGGAAGGGGGAGGAGCCCCAGGGGGTGCTGGCGGAAGAACTCTACCGGAAGCTGCCGGAGCATTTCCACTGCAAGAACTTCGACGCGGTGGACGCCGTGGAGCTGGCCATCGCCGCCGGCGCCAGGTACATCTCCTTCCCCGCCGTCCTGCCGGACGGCTTCTGCCTCTACCACACCTCCACCACCGACTTCTGCTCCGTCCATAGCGCGGCCCAGCGGGACCTGGTGGGCGAGCTGGCCTCCACCTGCGAATTCCACGGGCTGGGCCTTTTCCTGGAATATCCCTTTGGGCGAAACCGGCAGCGCCATCCCCAGGGCGTCCCCCAGGGTGTCATGCCCCAGGCCGAATACCTGGATTTCGTCAAGGAGCAACTCCACGAACTGCTCACCCTGTATGGCCCGGTGGCGGGCATCTCCTTCACGGGGCGGGAGACCCTCCAGGGGCGCCAGACCCCCTTTGACCTGGCGGACCTCTTCAAGCTGATTCATTTCCTCCAGCCCAATGCCCTGGTCTCCTTCCGGGAAGGCGTCTCCGGAGAGGAGGATTTCCTCACCTCCGCGGACCTGGAGGCAGGGGAAGGGCTGCTCCCCACCAACACCACCCGCCCCCTGGAGCTGCTCTCCTGCCTCACTCCCGGCAATGACCGCAGCTACCATCCCGAGCACGCCGGGAAGCACCTGAAGCCAGACCAGGTCTGGGAGAGGCTGGGCAAGGCCCACGCCGCCAACGCCAATCTCCTCCTCAACACCGCCCTCATGCCCGATGGCTCCCTGGACCTGGAGGACATCCAGACCCTCCTGGCCGTGGGCGAGCGCATGGAAAAGGAAGGGCGCCCGTGAAGAGCTTCCTGGAAGCACTCCCCCCGCCCCTCCCCTCCCCCGTGGACCTGGACCAGGCCGCCGGACACCCCTTGTCCCCCCTCTGTCTCCAGTGGCACGACACGCTGGCCCGGCGCTTCTCCCGCAACCCCCACGGCCTCACCAAATATGCCGAGGAGGCCAGAAGGGCCCTGAAACTGGCGGAACGCACCCTCCTCCAACTGGCCGGCGCCCAGGAAAAGGACACGGGACTGGTCTGGTGCGCCAACGGCACCGAGGCCCTCAACCTGGCCCTCCGGGGATTCCCCTTCCCCTCCCCCAACGCCACTCTCGCCCTGGACCAGGGGGGACACCACGCCCTGACGGAAACCGCCGCCTGCCTCCCGCAGCCCAAGGCACCCTTCCTCCTGGACGACCAGGGAAAACTCCCCCCAGGACTCCCCCAGGAGACCGCGCTGGCCGCCCTCTCCCTGGTCAACAACGAGACCGGACTCCTCTGGGACGGCGACGCCACCCCCCTCCCCAGGGGATGCGCCCTCCTCCTGGACGCCTGCCAGGCCTTCGGAAAACACCCCCTCCCCTGGAACTCCGCCCCCGCCGACTTCATGGTCCTCTCCAGCCGAAAACTGGGAGGCCCCGCCACCGGAGCCGCGCTCCTCTACCGGAAAAAATGGAAACTCGCCCCCCTCCTCACAGGGGGCGGACAGCAGCAGGGGCTCGTCAGCGGCACGGTGGATGTGGTCAGCGCGCTCCTCTTCGCCGCCGCCGCGGAGGAGGCCTGCCGAAGGGCACCGGAGGCCCTGAAGGAGGCCAGCGCCCTGAACCAAATGCTCCGGGAGGGGATCCACCAGCTGGGACAGGGGAAATGGCCCGTCTTCTCCCCCCCACACGCCTCCCCCTATATCCTCTATTTCGCCATCCCGGGATGCCAGGGCGCCCTGGTGGCAAGGCTCCTGGCCGAAAACCACCGCATCCTCGTGGGAACCGGCAGCGCGTGCACGGCGGAATCCGGCGAAACCAGCGCACTCCTGAAGGCACGCGGCATCCCCGCCGACCTGGCCCGCGCCGCCATCCGCATCAGCCTCGCCCAGGAAACCACCCCCCAGGATGTCCAGGCCTTCCTCCAGGCCCTCCCCAAGGTCCTGAAGGAATATTGATTCCCCAGCCACAGGCCGGCCACAAAGGGAACCCGGCGGCACGGAAGGCACAGGAGGGGGGCTCCATGCACGCATGCCCCCATGGTTGGATTCGACTCATTGGGCAGTATGCCGCCGCATATTTCGTCAAATGCTTTGGGACAGGGAAGAAGCGTCCCCGTGGAGGCCCCCCGGGAAAGCCCCCCGGCGGGGGAGGGCAGGCGACGCTTTGCCACAGCAGGGCGCTTTCTGTGCTCGGCCTGTTTTACGGGGCGGAAAAACCTTGTCTTTTCCCCAACGGGACAAGCGTCAAGGATATACGTTAGCCCCGTATGCCTAAACTTTGCGACAAATGCCATAAGCGTCCCGCCGTAGTCCACATTCGCGCCATCACTCCCGACGGGCGCCGGGAGACCTCGAGCTATTGCCTGGAGTGCGCCATGGAACTCTTTCTCCACGCGAATGTCCCCACGGAATTCCGGGAGATGATGGAGGAAATGTTCCAGGAGGAAAAGGGCGGCCGCCAGCGTGTCGCGGGGGGGGCTTCTGCGCGGAAGGAGGACTCCCCCCAGGAGCCGCCTGCCTGCCCCCACTGCGGGCACACGCCCTTCTCCCCCGGGGAGAAGTGCGGCTATTGCCTGGCCACCCTGCGTCCCTTCTTCCCCCCGCTCCGGACATCGTCCTGGGACAAAGGGGAAGAGGGGCCCGAGGTCAAGCCCGCCGCCTGGGGGCTGCCCCCTGTCTGCCGAAAGTCCCTCGCCGATGACGCCGCCCATCTGGAAAAGGCGCTCCTCTGCCGGGAAAAGGCCCTGCAGAGGGGGCGGCCGGACGGCGCGGAATCCCTCCAGGACGAAATCAACACCTGCCGATGGGAGCGGATGGGGCATGGAAACGTCCCCCCCCTCCACGTCTCCTCCCCCTTCACCCGCACCTTCACCGCCCTGCCCCCCCTCCACTTCCAGGGACGGGCCAATTTCCCCCTCCCATCCCCCCAGGAGGAAGAAGGGGAGGACTCCCAGCCCCTGACCCAACTCGCCTTCACCATCGACAATTTCCGCACCCTGGTGGACCTTCCCGGGGGCTTCCCCGACGACCCTGGGGAATGCCGCAGGAAAGTGGAGGGCCTCCTTGTCCGCACCCCCCTCCTCAAGGGAGGATACCGGGTGGACGGGGAGGACGCCCTCTATTCCGCCAACGGGCACCTCCGCATCACCCTTGGGCGGACGGAGGATGCCGCCCCCCTGCGGCCGGACGGGCGCATGACCCTCTCCTTCGCCTCCCCCTGCCGGGAGGCCGCATTCCTCCAGTCCGCCTCCCAAAAGGCCATGGCCTGGCTGGAGGAGCATTTCCGCCTCTTCCAGGACCCCGCACTGGGCTATTTCCATCCGAAGAGCGGAATCTATGGCTCCGCCACGCGCATGGGCGTCACCCTCCACCTCCCCGCCCTCATGGCCACCACCATGCTGGACAGGCTCCAGACCGCCCTCCATTTCCTGGAGGGGGCGCTCCCCATGGCCCCCGACGCCCCGGCCCTGGAATTGCTTCCCCCCCCCTTCCTGCAAGGACAGGGGGAGCCACGGGACGAAATCCTCCCCTGCGGCTTCCTCATCCTCCGGGACAACGCCATGAACGGGTCGCTCTCCGGGCAGTTCCGCATGAAACGCCTCATCCACATGGCGGATTTGCTGGGGCGCCGGGAAATGGTGGCCCGGGAGTGGCTGCTGCACTCCACCGAGGCACGGGAAGACATCCTGGACTCCATCAGCCACTCCCGCGCCCTCCTCCGGAACGCCCGCACCCTCAGCCGCCGGGAAATGGCCACCGCACTCTCCCGGCTCTGGCTGGGGCAGGAACTGGGCTGCTTCCCCTCCCTGCCACGACGCCGCACCCTCCAGGCCCTGGGGCTCTTCCTGGATGCCGTGGACCACTGCCACAGGGGACTCCCCCCCGACGACACCCCCCCCGCCCAGCGGCTCCGCCCCCTGGCAAAGCCCCCCGCCAAAGGCGCGGCAAAGGCCGCCCCCCAATCCCCCGCCCCCCTTCTCTCCTGGGAAGAGCAGGTGGCCCTCCCCCTCCCCCCGCAGAAGCCGGACGGCGACTCCCAGGAGAGGCGGCGCCTCCGACACCAGACGGACCAGTGGTGCACGGAACAGGTGCGCCAAATCCTGGACGGGGCGGAGGAAAGGAGACGCCCATGACCCCCCACGCCGCGCCCCTCCCCCTCCAGGTGAAGGGCCTCTCCAAGGCCTTCGCCGGCATGCCCGTCCTCCGGCAAATCTCCTTCTCCCTGGACCGCCCCCAGGTGGTCGCCCTCCTGGGAGCCAATGGGGCGGGCAAATCCACCCTGATGAAAATCCTGGCGGGCTTCCTCCCCCCTGACGAGGGCACCGTGAAAATCGGCGGCTTCTCCCTGGAGCGGGAACCGGAACGCGCCCGCCACTGTCTGGGATACCTGCCGGAAAACGCCCCCCTCCAGGCGGGCTTCCGCGTGGACGAACTCCTCCATTTCACCGCCCAGGCCCAGGGGCTGCGGGGAGAGGAGGAACGCGCCGCCCGGAAAAACGCCCTCGCCGAATGCGGCCTGGAAGAGGTGGCACGGCGCCTCTGCGACCAACTCTCCAAGGGATATCGCCGCAGGCTCGGCCTGGCCCAGGCCCTCCTCCACCGCCCGCCACTCCTGATGCTGGACGAACCCACCGACGGACTGGACCCCATCCAAAAGCAGTCCGCCCGCGCCCTCCTCCGCCACCTGGGCACGCGCCACGCCCTCCTCCTCTCCACGCACCTCCTGGAAGAGGTCCCCCTGATTTGCGACCGCGTCCTCATGCTGCGGGACGGACGCCTGGCCTACGACGGGCCCGTCCCCCAGGACCTGGAAAGCCGCTTCCTGGAAGGGACGGCCCCCAGGCCTTGAGCCGACGGACACGCCCCGCCCACGCCCCCATGCCCCATCCCTTTTTCCCCATCCTGCGCCGGGAACTCTGGAAGATGCTGGTGACCCCCCTGGCGGCCACCATGCTGGTCTTCTACCTCCTCATCAGCGGAATGCTGACCCTGACCCTGGGAGGCTTCATCGAGGGGAACACCGCCGCCCTGACAGGCTTCTTCCCCTGGCAGCCCTGGCTCTTCCTCTTCCTCTGCGCCGCCCTCACCATGGGCACCTGGGCGGAGGAATACCGCAGCGGCACCGCCGAAACCCTCCTGGCCCTCCCCATCCCCCCGCGCACCCTGGTGCTGGCAAAATTCGCGGCGGGGCTCCTTCTGCTCTGCGCCGCCCTGGCCTGCACCGCCCCCTTTCCCGTGACCTGCGCCATCCTGGGGGAGCCGGACTGGGGGCCGATTGCCACGGGCTACCTGGGATGCCTGCTGGCGGGGGGGCTCTTCCTTGCCCTGGGACAATGGTGCAGCGCCATCTCCCCCAGCCAGTTCGTCAGTTTCCTCCTGGCCCTCCTCCTGGGGCTGGCCGCCATGCTCTCCGGCTTCCAGCCCACCAATCTCCTCCTAATCAAATGGGGAGCCTCCCCGGAAACCGTCCGCCTCCTCTCCCTGGGCGGCATCAGCGCCCACTTTGAGACCCTCGCCAGCGGACGCCTCGCCGTCAAGGACCTCTATTTCTTCCTGGCGGGCATCGCCTTCTTCCTCCTCCTGGCCAATCTCCGCCTCCTCCAAAGGCACCGCCCACCACGGCGGCGACGGACCATGGCCACCCTGGCCATGGCCCTGGCCCTCCTGGCCCTCCTCCCCCTCGCGGAACGCTGCCCCTGGCGACTGGACTGCACCGCCGACCGGCTCTATACCCTGGATCCGGGAAGCCAAAAACTCCTGGAGTCCCTCCAGCACCCCCTGGAACTGACCCTCGTCTTCTCCCAAAACCACCCCGAACTCACCGGGACCGCCCGGAGACACGCCGCCTGGATTCGGGAACTCCTCCGGGAATTCGCCGCCCAAAGCCACGGCAAAATCCATCTGCGGGAATTCATCCCGGACACCCCCGACCAGCAGGACCAGGCCTCCGCCATGGGCATGGCCCCGCGCATCGGCAGCCTGGGTGACCTCTGGTTCCTGGGAATCCAGGCCGCCCCCACCAACCCCCGCGAAGGCCAGACCGCCATCCTCCCCTGGCTGGACCCCGATGACGCACCCAGGCTGGAATACCAGCTGGCCAAGGCCATCGCCGACACCCAGCGCCTGGAACGCAGACGCCTGGGAATCCTCTCCTCCCTCACCCTGCTGGAGACCGTGGACCCCAAAAGCCGCACCCTCCTGCCCACCTGGTGGAGCATCCAGCAGGCGGAAAAGGAGTTCCAGCCCATCCTCCTGGATCCCCGCAAGCCCCTCCCCCCTGGCCTGGACGTGGTGATGCTGGTCCACCCCAAGGACCTCCCCGGCTCCTTCCTGGAAAGCCTCCTGGAGTTCCATCGCCAGGGAGGCGGACTCCTGGTGGCCCTGGACCCCTTGAGCCAGGTGGAGGCACGGCAACAGGGACGCGCCAGGCCCACCCGCCCCTCCACCCTCCCCGCCCCCCTGGCGGAACTCTGGGGCGTGGATTTCCCCCAGGGCACTGTCCTGGCGGACCGCACCCTGGCCTCCCCCACCACCAACAGCCGGAAGGGGCTGGAAACCATCCCCACGATCCCTACCCTGACCCAGGGACAACTCGCCCCTGACGCCCCCGCCACGCAGTTCCTCCACTCCCTGACCCTCCCCTGCCCCGGGGAACTCCTCCCCCGACAGAATCCCCCGGCAAAACACATCCCCCTGGCATATACCTCCACGGACGCACAAAGACTGAAGACTTACCAGGCCAAAAGGGACGCCGCCGCCATCCTCACCGATTTCGCCCCGGACGGACAACCCCATCTCCTCGCCCTGGAAATCCAGCCCCCGAAGCCCGCCGGAAACGCCATCCTCGTGGCCGACGCAGACTGGCTCTACGACGCCGTCTGCGTCAACAAAACCACAGACAACCAGGGCGCGGAAAGGGAAATCCCCCTCAACGACAACGCCGCATTCCTCCTCAACGCCCTGGAAATCCTATGCGGAGACGACACCCTCCTCCGCCTCCGAACCCGCGGCATCCGCAAAAGGACCTTCACCATCCTCGACCAATGGGCCCGGGAAACCGAGGGAAAGCTCCGGGAACTGGAAGCCCAGGCATACCAGGACAACGCCGACCTCCGCGCCAGGGGAAGGGCACTCCTCCAAAGCGGAATAGACCAGGACGACCCACAGGTGCAACGGCAACTGGACGCCCTCAAGGAAGAAGACGACCTTCAACAGCAAACCCTCAAGAAAAACCAAAGGCGACTCTTCTTCCAACTGCGGGAAAGGCTGAACGGGGTCATCAGCAAAATCGCCCTCTGGAACCTCCTCCTCACCCCCGCACTCCTCACCGCCCTGGCACTCCTCACCGCCTGGAGACGCAGAAGATAGCCAGGAACTCCAACATTTTCCCCGGATTCCCTTGTAAAATTGACAAAATCCGTTATAGTGTGCCAAAAGCACGCGGCGATGAAGGGACGGGCCCGCCCCTTCCCCCTTCATCTGGCGCTTCCCTTTGGGGACGGAGAGTCGTTCCCGGCGGAAAATCCCCCCCCCTCTTTCCGCTGGAGAACCAAATTATCACTCTCCGTCCCCTTTTTTATCCCCTCCCGCCCCGCCCCCCATGTCCCTGGATTTGTCAAGACTGGAACTGCTGTCGGGGCCGGAGGCATTGGAGCGCCTCCGGAAGAGCGCCTTCCTGGTCTGCGGGCTGGGGGGCGTGGGCTCCTGGGCGGCAGAGGCCCTCTGCCGATGCGGCGTGGGCACCCTGGGCCTGGTGGATTTCGACTGCATCCAGCCCAGCAACCTCAACCGCCAGCTCCCCGCCCTCCACAGCACCCTGGGCACCCCAAAATGCCAGGCCATGGCCCGGCGGCTCCTGGACATCAACCCGGACCTGACCCTCCTCCCATACCCCCTGCGCCTCACCCCGGAAAACCTCCCCGCGCTCCTGCAGGAAAGACCCTGGACCGGGATCCTGGACGCCATTGACGAACGCACCGCGAAAATCGCCCTGCTGGAGGAGTGCGCCCGGCAGGGCCTCCCCGTGGTCACCAGCCTGGGGGCCGCCAACTCCACACGCCCCGAAGACCTGGAGGTGACCACCCTGGACAAGACCAGCGGAAGCCCCCTGGCCAAACTGGTCCGCAAGGCACTGCGGAAACGGGGGCTCCCCACCGGACTCCCCTGCGTCGCCTCCCGGGAACTGCCCATCCTCTGCCAGGCAACCCCGGAGGCGGAAGGACAACGCAGGCCCATGGGCTCCCTGGTCACCGTCACCGCCACCGCCGGATTCCTCTGCGCCGACGCCCTCCTCCGCCCCCTCCTGAAATGGGAGGAACGCCCCCGCAGGGGCACCACCCCGCCACACCCACGGGCAAAGGAGCCCCCACCCGCTTTTTTTTAAGCCCTTTCCCCCTCGGGGGAAAACCGGGCTATATTAGCCCACTGTCTATCTTTTTCCGCCTTTGGGGGGCTCGCGCCTTTTGGGCTTTCCCCGCCGTCTGCCCCCCCTTCCCCCGCCATCCCCCATCGGAGTACCCAGCGTGACCGGTCAAGAAGAATTTATCGCGGACCTCCTGCTGTCCAAGGGCCTCGTCTCCGAAGCCCAAATCCAGGAAGCCAGAAAACGCGTCCAGGACGAGAGCGTGGACAATGTCCTCGCCGGACTCTATTTCATCAAGGCGGTGGATGAAAAGACCGTTCTCAACATGCTGGGGGAGGAGTATGACGTGGAGGTCTACGACTTCGACCAGCGGAAGGAGCGCATCCCGGAACATGTCATCCAGATGATTCCGGCGCAGATCGCCATCCGCTACCGCATGATTCCCATCGACTACGCCAACGACACCCTCACCGTCGCCATGGCGGACCCCGCCGACATCGAGTCCCAGGACGCCGTCCGCCACCTCATCAAGATGGACGTGGTCTTCGTCCTCGCCGCCCCCAGGCAAATCGCCCACGCCATGGATTTCTACTACCGGCGGGCGGATGCCTCCGACATCCTGACGGAGATGACCGAAACCACCACCGACGTCACCGTCTCCACCACCACAGACAGCACCACCGACAGCGAGGTAGGGGGGGAGGACGACGACGCGGCGCCCATCATCCGCTATGTCCGCATGGTCATCACCGAGGCCTTCCGCTCCCGGGCCTCCGATATCCACCTGGAGCCCATGGAGCGCCGCTTCCGCATCCGATACCGCATCGACGGGGTCCTCAACGAAATGGAGGCCCCCCCGAAATACATGCAGAAGCGAATCATCAGCCGCCTGAAACTCCAAAGCGGAATGGACCTCTCCGAACACCGGATCCCCCAGGACGGACGAATCCGCATCCAGGCCATGGGACGGGAACTGGACCTCCGTGTCTCCGACATCCCCTGCACCCACGGCGAATCCATCGTCATGCGTATCCTGGACAAGAGCGGCGTCATGCTGGGCATCTCCGAACTGGGCTTCATGGAGGACGATGTCAAGCTCATCTACAAGGTCCTCAACCTCCCCGACGGCATCTTCCTGGTGACCGGGCCCACCGGCTCCGGAAAGACCACCTCCCTCTACTCCTTCCTCCACGAACTCAACCAGCCCACCAGGAAAATCATCACCGCCGAAGACCCCGTGGAATATGAGTTGAGCGGCATCAACCAGGTCCAGGTCAACACCGACGTGGGGCTCACCTTCGGCAGCGCCCTGCGCGCCATGCTCCGACAGGCCCCCAACATCATCATGGTGGGTGAAATCCGAGACGCCGAAACCGGCACCATCGCCATCAACGCCGCCCTCACCGGACACCTGGTCTTCTCCACCCTCCACACCAACGACGCCCCCTCCGCCGTCCCACGACTCATCGACATGGGAATCAAGCCCTTCCTCGTGGCCTCCTCCCTCCGCGCAGTCATGGCACAGCGACTGGTGCGCCGACTCTGCAAAAACTGCAAGCGCCCCCACGAAGTCACGGAAAACGAACGGGAAGGACTGGGCATCACCCAGGAATACGTCCAGGAAAACACCTTCATGGAACCCGTGGGATGCCCCGAATGCAACAAGGGATACCGGGGACGCATGGGAATCTATGAAATCTTCCTCCTGGACAACTCCATCGAAACCCTCATCTACCAGAGGGCGGACTCCGGGGTCATCAAGCGACGCGCCAAGGAACTGGGCATGAGGGACCTCCGGGACGACGGCATCCGCAAGGCCGCCATGGGCGTCACCTCCATCAATGAGGTCCTCCGGCTGACGGTCAGCAGCTAGCACACCACACACACCACACGCCCGGACAGGAAAATCCCCCCTCCCCCCACCTTCCCCTAGAAAAAAATATGTACGACGGCACCATCGAAATCACGCCGGAGGTCAGCATGCTCTGGCAGATCCTCCGGAAGCGGAAACTGGCCACCGAGGAGCAGTTGCAGGAGGTGCTGGAGGAAAGCCGGAACACTGGGCAGGAGTTCCAGGAGGTCCTCTACAACTACCAGATCATCGAGGAAGACCAACTCCTCCAACTCATCGCCGAGGAACTCAACACACAGTTCGTGGAACTCCACGTGAGCTCCATCGACCGGGAGGTGGCCACCTCCATCTCCTCCGAAATCGCCCATACCTATAGCATCGTCCCCATCATGGACGACGGGTACACCCTCACCCTCGCCACGGACAAGCCCTTCGACACCAAACTCATCGACGAACTCCACTTCGTCGTGGAAAAGGACTGCCGCATCGTCGTGGCCCGCCCCAGGGACATCATAGAGGCCATGGAGGCCTTCTTCCCCGAAGGCGGCTCCAGCGTCTCCGAGGTCATCAACGAACTGGTCGCCGAACACAACGCCAGCCAGGACACCGACTACACCAAGGCCACCGACGCGGAACTGCTGGCCGCCGCCAACGACACCCCCATCGTCAAGTTCGTCAACGCCATCATCGGACAGGCCATCCGGGACAAGGCCTCCGACATCCACTTCGAACCCTTCGGCGACGAATTCCGCATCCGATACCGCATCGACGGCGACCTCTACGAAATGGCGCCCCCCCCAAAGCACCTGGCCATCCCCGTGATCAGCCGCATCAAGGTCATGAGCAGCATGAACATCTCCGAGCGCCGCATCCCCCAGGACGGGCGCATCGAAATGCGGGTGAACCGGAACCCCGTCGACCTCCGTGTCTCCACCCTCCCCACACGATACGGGGAATCCGTGGTGCTGCGTATCCTGGACCGCAGCGTGGTGAACCTGGACCTGGACGCCCTGGGCATGTCCACCAAGACCGTCACCAACATCCGGCAGCTCATCAGCCGCCCCAACGGCATCTTCCTGGTGACCGGCCCCACCGGCTCCGGAAAGACCACCACCCTCTACTCCGGCATCAAGGAACTCAACACCATCGAGGACAAGCTCCTCACCGTGGAAGACCCCGTGGAATACGACATCGAGGGCATCATGCAGGTGCCCGTCCACGAGGCGGTGGGCATGACCTTCGCCAATGCCCTCCGCGCCTTCCTCCGACAGGACCCCGACCGCATCATGGTGGGAGAAATCCGCGACAAGGAGACCGCCGACATCGCCATCCAAGCCGCCCTTACCGGACACCTGGTGCTCTCCACCCTCCACACCAACGACGCCGCCGGCGCGGTCACCCGTCTCATCGACATGGGCATCGAGCCCTTCCTCATCAGTTCCACCGTGGTGGGCGTCCTGGCCCAGCGCCTCATCCGCCGCTGCTGCCCCAACTGCAAGCAGCCCTACGACCCCACGGACGCGGAGCTGGAGGCCTTCGGCATCACCCGGGAGCAACTCAACGGGCGCAAGTTCTACCAGGGGCAGGGCTGCGACTTCTGCAATGGCTCCGGCTTCAAGAAGCGGGTCGGCATCTTCGAACTGCTCATCACCTCCCCCGAGATCCAGACCATGATCAACCGGCGGTGCCCCACCCAGGAAATCAAGCAGAAGGCCATGGAACAGGGCATGACCACCCTCCGCCAGGACGGCCTCCAGCACGTGCTGGAAGGCATCACCAGCGCCAAGGAAGTCATCCAGTTCACCTTCGCCTGACCCCGCCCCCGCCCTGCCCGCCACACCCCCCAGCCCTCTATCAGGAGTTGACAAGAAACTATGCCGAAACTGGAAATGGCCGACCTTCTGGACCTGGTGCTTGAAGAGGGCGCCAGCGACCTCCACCTCCCCTGCTTCTGCCCCCCCACCCTCCGCCTCCACGGAGAACTCACCCCCCTGGACGTGCCCCCCATGCAGCCCGAGGACACCGAGTATCTCATGAAATCCATCACCAGCGAGGCCAACCAGCAGAAACTCCAGCAGGACGGCTCCGTGGACTTCGGCTTCGCCTTCGGGGACAAGGCCCGCTTCCGCGTCTCCGCCTTCCGCGCCAGGGGAAACATCGCCATGGTCCTCCGCACCATCTCCAACAACCTCCTCACCCTGGAGCAAATCGGACTC
This sequence comes from Lentisphaeria bacterium, assembly GCA_016302725.1. GTDB lineage: Bacteria > Verrucomicrobiota > Lentisphaeria > Oligosphaerales > Oligosphaeraceae > UBA1724. The sequence continues at coordinate 613 of JAEDNB010000021.1, read as the reverse complement.
CCCATGGCCTGCAAGGACATCCTCTTCCGCCCCAGGGGGCTGGTCCTGGTGACCGGACCCACCGGCTCCGGAAAGTCCACCACCCTCGCCTCCATGATTGACGTCATCAACCACGAGCGGAACGACCATATCATCACCATCGAGGACCCCATCGAATTCTACCACACCAGCCGAAAGTGCGTGGTCACCCAGCGTGAAGTCCACAACGACGTGCCCTCCTTCGCCGACGCCATCCGGCGGGCCCTGCGACAGGACCCCGACGTAATCCTGGTGGGGGAAATGCGAGACAACGAGACCATCTCCGCCGCCATCACCGCCGCCGAAACCGGACACCTGGTCTTCGGCACCCTCCACACCACCGGCGCCGCCGAAACCGTGGACCGTATCGTGGATTCCTTCCCCACCAACCAGCAGGCGCAGGTCCGCACGCAGCTGGCCTCCACCCTCATCTGCGTCATCTCGCAGCTCCTCCTCAAGAGAATCGACAAGAAGGGGCGCGTCGCCGCCTTCGAAGTCATGATCTCCACCCCCTCCATCCAGGCCCTCATCCGTGACGGCAAGACCTTCCGCATCACCTCCGACATCCAGACCGGCGCCAAATACGGCATGAACA
>JAEDNB010000213.1 GCA_016302725.1 Lentisphaeria bacterium | reverse complement strand
CTCCGTGTTTATACTCCGTGCTCTCCGTGTTTATACTCCGTGCTCTCCGTGTTTAATATCCCCGTGCTCGACCTGTTTTAACCCGTGTTTTCGCGGCAGCGTTCCTGGGGGGGCTTGCCGCAAGGCGACGAAAATTTCTCCGGGTTTCCCTCCGCCATTGTCTGGCACGATAGCAAACACGCATTAACTTTAGCCACAACGTTCCTGTTTTTCAAACGCAGTCCAACGACCGGGCCCCACCAACCTCCACTAATTTCATGGCACTCAAGAAATGCGCCGTCGGCGTCCATAAGCAATGCGTTCTTCTCCAGGCGGGCAGCATGCGCCTGGCGGTCACCACCAACGTGGGTCCCCGGGTCATTGGCTGTTTCATTGGGAAGAAGAGCACCTTCAACCACTTTGCGGTGTTGCCCCCCACCCCCATGGAGAACGTGAGCAATGGGTTCACCCTCTACGGAGGGCATCGTCTATGGCACTCTCCCGAGGAGCTGCCCCGTACCTATGAGCCGGACAACGCCCCGGTGAAGGTGGAGGAGAAGAAGTACCGTGTGCTGTTCTCCTCCGCCCCCTGCCCGGAGACTGGCATTTCCAAGACCATCGCCGTGGAGCCCTTGACCAACGGGCTTTTCTCCCTGAGCCACTGGATAACCAACCACGGCCTCTGGACCGTGAAACTGGCCCCCTGGACCCTTTCCCAGATGGCGCCGGGAGGCACCTGTGTCCTGCCCCTGGGCAACATCCCCGACGGCAATCCCTTCGCCCCTGACCGCACGGTCAACTTCTGGCCCTACACGGACCTGAAGGATCCCCGCCTCACCATGGGCAACCGCTTCATCACCGTCCGCCACGACCCCAAGGCGGAATCCCCCCTGAAAGTTGGCGTCCGCAACCGCTGCCAGTGGGTCGCCTACCTCAACCACGGCCAGGCCCTCGTCAAGTACTTCCAGTTCTTCCGGGAACAGCCCTACCCCGACAACGGATGCTCCACCGAATGCTACACTTGCAAGGACTTCACCGAAATGGAACTCCTGGGCCCCCTGGTGGAAATCGCCCCCGGGAAAACCGTGGAGTTCGTTGAGTTCTGGCAGGGCATTGACGGACTCCCCGAGCTCACCACGGAAGACGAAATCGCAGCGGCCCTCTACCCCAACCTCATCATCGACCCTGAATCCGTCTGCGACGAGGACGACGAGGACGGTTGCGGCTGCGAGGACGACGACTGCGAATGCGGCTGCGAGGACGACGACTGCGAATGCGGCTGCGAGCATGAGGCGCCCGCCAAGAAGTCTTCGTCCAAGAAGGCGTCCACAAGCAAGCGCAAGGGGGCCACAGCCTCCAAGAAGTCCAAGAAGTAGGCTGCGCCGGTGCCTTCCCCTGCTTCCCCTGCTTCCCCCTCCCCCGCTTTTTCCGGGGGGCGTCCCTGGCTGCTGGTTGCCGATGCCCATGTGACGGATTCCCCTTCCTCCCTGGGGCGTTTCCGGGCGATGCTGTCGGCCTTGGAGAAGACCGAATGGAACCTGGTCTTCCTGGGGGACATCATGGACCTCTGGATAGGGCTTTCCGGCTTCCAGGAGCCCTGGCAGGGGGAATTCCTGGAATGGTGCCGGCGGGAGAGTGCGCGTCGCCGCATCCTTTTCCTGGAGGGGAACCACGAATTCTTCGTCGTCCAACCCCATGGCGGTTATTTTTCCGCCGCCGGGGGGGACCTTCTCCAGGAGGATGGGTTGCTTCTGACCCATGGGGACCAGGTCGCGGCCGCTCCCTCCCACCTGCGCTTCCGGCGCTGGAGCAAGGGTGGGCTCGCCCGCCTTCTGCTGCGCTTCCTGCCCGGGGCGCGGGGCATTGTCCGGCTCCTGAAGAGGCGCTTTGAGCAATTGAGCCAGAGGCGCCCCCACCGTTTTCCTGCCCAGGCCCTGGTTGCCTGGGGGAAGGAACGCCTCCTGCCCCCGGGCGCCCCCCGCGCCCTCCTCATGGGGCACTTCCACCATTTCTTCCAGCACCGCTTCCCCAACGGCGCCCTCCTGGCGGCGCTGCCCGCCTGGAAAGACCGGGGGGAAGTCGGCCTCTACTATCCCCAGGAGAACCAGCTCCTCGTCCGGAACTGGCGCTCCCTCCCTTCCCTCATTCCCCCTCCACCAAAGAACCCACCCCCAACCCCAAAGAACAACCATGGCCACAAACACGCGCCCTGATTTCAACAAGCTCGCCAACACCGCGCGCTCCTTCCAGGAAGCAGACAAAAAGGTGCTGGGCCCCACCACCACCATCGCCATCACCCCCGTGGCCGACGGACGGGTCGGCGCCCATGAGGACAACGTGGAACGCACCTGGCGCATGGTGGAAAAGGTCTACGACCTGATCACCGACAACGTCAGGCTCCCCGACGGCACCCCCGTCCGCGTGGTGGTCGCCCCCGAAATCGTCTACGGCGCGCGCACGGCCGCCCGCGCCCAGGAATACTACGCCACCCAGGGCGTCTCCGCCAATATCTGGGTGGGCCGTTCCTGGAGCTACGTGGACGAACTGGTGGGCGCCGGCATGGGCATCGGCTCCTCCGAATGGCAGCAGTGCGCCTACGGGCTGAACCAGACGGACCGCCCCGGCGCCGTGTGGCTCAAGGCCTTCTGCGCCTGCATGGACGAACGCCGCCGCCCCATCTTCTGCGTCTACTCCCCTGACCTGGAAGACGAGGAAGGCCCCCTGAACGAATACGTCTCCACCCGCCTCCTCCGCTTCGCCCGCGCCGCCGCCGCCGTGGGCTATATGCGCGGAAAGAACTACCTCTCCGTGGGTGGCGTCGCCATGGGAATCATCGGCAGCGACGTCCGCCGGAACCTCTTCTCCCAGTACCTGGGGATGGGCGTGGTCTCCGTGGACCAGTGCCTCCTCAACGGCCGCATTGACGCCAACCTCTATGACCACGAGGAATTCCAGCGCGCCCTGAAGTGGTTCCAGCAGTTCAAGAAGACCTGGCTGAACAAGCCGGAAGCCCGCCGTTTCGGCCTGGACGACGAGGCCCTGGTGGAGAAGTGCCTGAAGATGACCATCATCTGCCGCGACCTCCTCCACGGCAACCCCCGCCTCTGCGACCCCAAGGTGGCGGCCAAGCAGGGCTTCGAGGCCAACGTGGAGTTCGCCCAGGGCGTCAACGCCATCGTGGGCGGCTCCCAGGGGCAGCGCCAGTGGACCGACTTCAACCCCAACTTCGACGTGACCGAAAGCCTCATCAACTCCTCCTGGGACTGGAACGGCTTCCACGCCCCCACCCCCTGGGCCACGGAGAATGACT
>JAEDNB010000212.1 GCA_016302725.1 Lentisphaeria bacterium | reverse complement strand
TCCTCCGCTTCCGCAAGGAAGGGGCGAATTTCCTCTTCCTGGGATGTCAGAATGTGCCCGAGTTCCTTCTGGGGGAGGAAACTCCGCTGCCTTCCTCCTGGACCACCCTCCCTCAGATGCGCGCCCTGCCCGAACATGTTCGGCGGGAGGGCCTGCGGGGATACCGGAGCCCGGACGGCGGCTGGAGCGTCCGCTTCCAGCCCGCCAGGGATGAATGGTACCTCCTGCCGGGTTTCTTCGAATGCGTGCCTCCAGAACAGGCCAGCCAGAATGTCCCCTCCCTCTGGGGGCGGGATTTCCCCTATTGGGAATACCTCCATCTCCAGACCCTGAAACTCCTCCGGGGACTGGCGGGAATCCCTCTTTCCGCCCGCCTGGAACGCTGCCGGGAGGAGGTGGTGACGGTGGTGGCCCGGGAAGGAATGAAGGCTCGCCTCCGGGTGCGCATCCAGAATTTCCATCGGCTGACCGAGAAGGAGTATGTCCAGGAGCTCTCCCTGGAAGCTGGGGAGCAGTCTCTTTCCCTCTCCCGGGAAGGTCTGCCCGGGGGACGTCATGTGGCTCATCTTTTCCTGGAAGACCAGGAGGGCAGGGGGCTGGATTGCGGGGCCACCGCCTTCTCGCTCCCGGAAACCCACCCCCTGGCCATGACCTTCTCCCATGAGGACCGGATTTACCGGCCCGGCGAAGAGGTGGGCATCTCCTTTGCCTGCCCCGACTCCTGGCCGGAGGGGGCGCGTCTGACGGTGCGGATTTCCGATGTGGAGGGGCGTCTTCTCCTGGAGGAGACTCTGGTTCCCCAGGAGAAAGCCTCCCTGGCCTTCCTTCCCCAGCGCCCCTGGAGCCGACTCTACCGGGTGGACGCCATCCTCCGGGAGGGGGAGGCGCCCCGCGGCGACGCCTACGGCGAGTTTGCCCTCCGCGTTCCCAAGGATCCCAGGCGCATGGACGCCCTGGTTTGGCTGGGATACTACCCCATGCTCATGGAGTTGAAGAAGCTGGGCTTCACCCACCAGATGGTCAACCTCCAGCAGGACATGCACTCCATGGGTATGCTCCATGCCCTGGCGGACGTGGGGCTCCAGATGGTGGCCACCCGCGCCGGACAGTTGGATGTGCCTCATGAATCCGAATTGCGCTACCGGGGGGACATCCCCTCCGACCCCGTCCGCAACCCCTGCTACTCCGACCCCGCCTTCCTCCAGGCGCTCCGGGAACGCATCCACACCGCAATGACCCGGCAGCACTACGGCTTCTACGGCATCACCCTCCAGGAAATCGCGGACGAGGCCTATCTGGGACGCTCCGTCTGCTACAGTCCCTTCTGCCTGGACGCCTTCCGCAAGCGGCTGCAGGAGGACTACGGCTCCCTGGAGGCGTTGAACCGGGAGTGGGAGACCTCCTTCTCCACCTGGGGGGAGGTGACTCCCTGCCAGCAGGAGGAACTCCCCAGCCCGGAAAACCTCAGCCGATGGCAGGACCACAAACTTTTTATGGCCGCCATGTATGCCAAAAACTGGATAGGGGGGATCGGGGACGCCATCCGGCAGGTGGTGCCGGAAAGCCAGGTCGGACTCTCTGGAACTCAGGTGCCTGGTCTCAGCTACGACTGGGCGCAACTGATGAAATACATCGACTGCCTCTCCTACTACGGTGGCATCCAGCGAAAACTGGTCCACGACCTGGCCAAGCCCGGATTCATCGCCGGGGAATGGACGGGATACTGCCTGGCCTACCAGGTGAATGAGTTTGACCAGAAGGCCCGCCTCTGGGACAATCTCTTCCTGGGCTCCAATTTCTCCAGCATCTTCATGGGGCATGGAATGCACGGGGACCTCTCCCCCAACCCCAACATGCGCCTGTACAGCCAGGGACTGAAGGAAATCAAGAAGGGGGCGGACTGCCTGGTGCTCTCTGCCCGGGAAATCCACCAGGAGGTGGGGGTCCTCTACTCCCAGCCCTCCCTCTTCGCCGCCATGGGCGGCCTGGGCGGCAACGTGTGGCACAACAGCCAGACGGGCTGGGCGGCCCTCCTCTCCGACATGAAGCAGCCCTTCCGCTACGTCACCTACGAGGAACTGGACCAGGGGGTGCCCGACGGACTCAAGGTCATGGTCCTCCCCTGTTCCCTGGCTCTCTCTTCCCAGTCCCTCCAAAATCTCCGGCGTTTCGTGGAGGAAGGGGGCGTCCTCTTGGCGGATTTCGCCCCCGCCGTGGCGGATGAACACGGAAAGTTCCAGAACCGTCCCGAGGCGGAGGAACTCTTCGGCGTGGATCGCTCCCAAAGCACCCGCGACCTGATGGAGTTCTCCCTGGAATCCTGGGGGAACTGCTCCCTCCGCTATGGGGAGGGAAACCTCCTCGTCCAGGGGGCGCGAGCCGGGGAAACCGCTCCCGATGGCACCCCCATCCTCCTGGAACATTCCCTGGGACAGGGACGGGTCTCTCTCCTGAATCTCCTCCTCACTGGATACCAGGAAGTCCAGCTGGGAGGCGTGGGGGGGGAATTGCTCGCCACCAAGGCTGGCAACGCTCTCTTCTGTCAGAGAGTCCGGGAATGGATGGAGGGGGAACTCCAGAAGGCTGGCGTCTCCCCCAGGGTTCAGGCGACTGTGACGAAGACCGGCGAACTCTATCCCGCCCACACCACCTTGCGTCAGGATGGGGAAAACCTCCTCTTTGGCATGGTGAAGCCGGTGATGGACAATGGCACCGGGAAGTACCCCATGCTCTTCCAGGACACCCCGGAGGAGGAGGTGAGGGTGATCCTCCCGGTGGAGGGCTACCTCTACGACGTGAGAAAGGGAGTCTTCCTGGGGCAGGGAAACACGTTCGCCACCAATCTGGTGCCCGGTGACGCCCTCCTGGTGTCCATTCTCTCCCGGAAGCCCGAGGGGGTTTCCCTACAGGCTCCGGCGCGCGTCCGCCCCGGCGTTCCCCTGGCGCTCCTTTGCGCCCTGGAGGGCGGGGCGGGGCCCCAGGTCTTCCGCCTGGAAGTGGTGGATCCCGCCGGCAAGGCTCGGGAGGAGTATCAGCAGGTGCTCCGTGGGGAGGATGCCCAGGCGGAGTTCTCCTATGCCTTCGCCTGGAATAATCCCAAAGGCACCTGGACCCTCACTGTGATCAACGTGAATACCGGTCTCCGAGAGTCCGCCAAGATCCTACTGGAATAGGAAGACGCTGGTCGGCGATTCTGCGTGGCGCCAGGCGCAAGGGGGAGGAGGGATGCCCAGTCTATGCCAACGGCGACATGGGGGAGCTGGCCGCACAAGCATTTTGGGGCGAGCCATTCACCCCCGCCAATCCACCGGCAGGCAATCGCCGTAATCTGCTCTAACTAGTGTCTGCTGATTAAGGTGTCTTCTTTCAGCCAGGTGCAGACTTTGCCT
>JAEDNB010000211.1 GCA_016302725.1 Lentisphaeria bacterium | reverse complement strand
GGCCAAGATCCAGGGTTCCATCGGCTACACGGAATACACCTACGCCCTGGAGGCGGGACTCTCCATGGCCCAGCTCCAGAACGCCGCCGGCAACTTCCTGACTCCCAGCCAGGAAACCTTCTCCGCCTCCGCCGCCGGAGCAGACTGGCAGAACGCTCCCGGACTCTACATGGTCCTCACCAACCAGCCCGGCGAAAACTCCTGGCCCATCACCGGCGTCACCTACATCGTCCTCCGGAAGGACTGCCCCGTGGAGAAGAAGGCCGCCCTGGCCCAGTTCTTCCGCTGGTGCTTCACCGAGGGCAGCGAGGCCGCCCGGAACCTCCACTACGTCCCCATCCCGGAGAGCGTGGTGAAGCTCTTCGCCGACGACCTCCTGTAGCCGTCCCCCCCCACCCCCAGGGCGTCGGCTCTCCCCCAAAAAGGGACACCCCGCGGCCGGAGATCCCGGCGCCCCTCCCCTTTTCCTCCCGGAAGCATCCCCATGAAGCGCTCGGACTTTCTCTTCCGCCTTCTCTGCCTCCTCTGCGCCGCCTTGGCCGCCGCCATTCTGGGAGCCCTTCTCTTCCAAATGACCGCCGCCAGCCTGGACGCCTGGAAACGCTTCGGGCTGGCTTTCCTCTTCTCCTCCCAGTGGGATCCCGCCGCCGAGGAGTATGGCGCCCTGGTTCCCCTGGCGGGCACCCTCCTCACCACCGGCATCGCCCTCCTGCTGGCCGTTCCCCCCGCCTTCGCCGCGGCGAATTTCCTGCTGGACGCCCCCAAGGGGCTCGCCGCCATCCTGGGAAATGCCATTGACCTATTGGCGGCCATTCCCAGCGTCATCTACGGCATGTGGGGGCTTTTCGTCCTGGCCCCCTTCCTCCAACAGCATATTCAGCCCTTTTTGGCCGACACCCTGGGCCTGGGGCGATTCTCCCTCTTCGGGGCGGAATACAACGGCTTCGGCCTCCTCACCGCCGGCCTGATTCTGGCCCTGATGATCCTCCCCTTCCTCTGCGCCACCATGCGGGATGTCCTCCAGATGACCCCGCCGGTGCTTCGGGAAGCCGCCTACGGCATGGGATGCACCAAACGGGAAGTCACCCGGGACGTGGTGATTCCCTACGGATTCCGGGGGCTTCTGGGCAGCATCTTCATCGGGCTGGGGCGGGCCCTGGGGGAGACCATGGCCGTCCTTTTCGTCATCGGCAACATGATGGAACTGCCCAAGGGGCTCTTCGGCTCCACCACCACCATCGCCGCCACCCTGGCCAACAACTTCGCCGAGGCCGAGGGGCTCCAAAGGAGCGCCCTCTTCGCCCTGGGAGTGACCCTGCTGGCCATCAGCCTCCTCATCCAGGTGGCCGTCCAACTCCTCCTCCGCAAGCCCGCCGCCGAAAAACGGTAGCCCCCGCCACGCCATGAAACCCAAAAGCCTTCGGAAGCGCAAGTTCCTAAACCTGGCCAGCGAAGTCTTCTCCCTCTGCGCCATCGCCGTGGCCGTGTCCGCCATGGCCATCATCCTGGCGACGGTGGCCTACCAGGGATGGCATGCCCTCTCCCTGGACTTCCTCCTCCGCCGCTCCGCCCCCTATGGGGCCCAGGGAGGCATCGGCAACGCCATCCTGGGCACCATCGCCATCACCCTGGGCGCCAGCGTGGTGGCCATCCCCCTGGCGCTGCTGGCGGGCATCTACCTCTCGGAATACGCCCACGGAAAACTGGCCTGCCTCCTCCGCTTCTCCGCCAACGTGCTCATGGGGGTCCCCTCCATCCTGGTGGGCCTCTTCATCTACACGGCGGTGGTGGTGCCCACGGGGCATTTCTCGGGCATGGCCGGCTCCCTGGCCCTGTCCATCCTCATGTTCCCCATGATTCTGCGCACCACGGAGGAAATCCTCCGCATGGTGCCCAACTCCCTGCGGGAATCCGCCCTGGCCCTGGGCATGAGCCGTCCCCGGGCCATCCTGGGGATTGTCTGCCGCAGCGCCGCCCCGGGCCTGCTCACCGGGATTCTCATGGCCGTGGCCAGGGTCTCCGGGGAGACCGCACCGCTCCTCTTCACCGCCCTCTTCGCCGACAGCTGGCTCACCGGCTATTTCACCCAGCCCACCCCCAGCCTGCCTGTCCTCATCACCGAATACACCACCAACTCCCCCTTCGCCTCCATGCATGCCGCAGGATGGGGCGCCTCCCTGGCCGTGATGACCCTCGTCCTCGCCATCAACCTCTCCACCAGAATCTTCCTGGGAAGAAAGGTCCGCTGAACCCCTCCCACTCCCAGCCTGCCCGTCCTCCCTGAAACAGGAAACAGAGCATGACCACGAAAATCCAAACCAGACACCTGAATTTCTTCTACGGAGACCATCAGGCGCTCTTCGACAACAACCTGGACATCGAGGAACGGAAAATCACCGCCGTCATCGGCCCCTCCGGCTGCGGAAAGTCCACCCACCTCCGCACCTACAACCGAATCTTCCAACTCTACCGGGAGCAACGGGCCGAAGGGGAAATCCTCCTGGACGGCAAAAACCTCCTCGACCCCGAAACCGATGTCCTGGAACTCCGGCGAAAGGTGGGCATGATCTTCCAGAAGCCCACCCCCTTCCCCATGAGCGTCTTCGACAATGTGGCCTATCCCCTCCGTCTCCACTTCCACCTGAAGGAATTGGAAATCCGGGAACGGGTGGAGCGGGCCCTCCAGGGTGCCTCCCTCTGGGAGGAAGTCAAGGATAAACTCCACGCCAGCGGACTGGCCCTCTCCGGAGGACAGCAGCAGCGACTCTGCATCGCCCGGACCATCGCCGCCGAACCGGAAGTCCTCCTCATGGACGAACCCACCAGCGCCATCGATCCCGTGGCCACCCTCCGCATCGAGGAACTCATGAACAACCTCCGGGAAAACTACACCATTGTCATCGTCACCCACAACATGCAGCAGGCCGCCAGAATCAGCGACAATACCGCCTTCTTCTACAAGGGGCGCATTGTGGAGGCGGGTCCCACCAAGGAGATCTTCACCAATCCCAAGGTGAAGCAAACGGAAGACTACATCACCGGGAGATTTTCCTGACATGACCGCTCACTTCATTTTCGCCCTCCGCATCCTGAACGAGATGCTGGACAAAAGCGCCATTCAGTCCCAGCAGGCCGTCCTTCTGGCGGTGAAAGCCGCCGCGGAATCCAACGTGGAGATTGCCCGGAAGGTCATTGAGGGAGACCGGAATCTGGATCTGGCCGAGGTGGCCATCGAGGAGGAGTGCCTGAAGATTCTGGCCCTGCACCAGCCGGTAGCCGGCGACCTGCGGAGGGTCATCACCGTCCTGAAGGTCAATGCCGAGCTGGAGCGCATCGGGGATCTGGCCGTCAATATCGCCGACCGGGTGGCCGACCTGAGTCGCTTCCAGGAT
>JAEDNB010000210.1 GCA_016302725.1 Lentisphaeria bacterium | reverse complement strand
CTTGGACACCTGGAAGGCGGTGCGGTCCGGCTGCACGGCGGCGAAGACTCGCTGGGGCACGGGCAAATCGAAGTCCAGGACGGTGAGGGAGAGGGGGACCTGGAGGCGTTCCTCTCCGGCGGTGAAGGAGAGGGTTCCCTGGCAGAGGCCGGCGGGGGTTCCCTGGGGGACATGGAGGGAGATCCAGTAGGGGCGGAGATTTTCGGCCCGGGGCAGGGGGTCTTGGAGGGTGTCCGGGGTGAGGGGATCGGGCCAGAGTTCCCCCTGGGCGACCACCACTTTCTGGCGGTAGAGGCGGAGGGCGTCGGCGGGAAGGACCACATTTCCCTGGGCGTCCACCAGGTCGCTGACCTGGATTTGGAGGGGAGAGGTCAAATCCGTGAAGAGAGGGAGGAGGACAATCTGGGCGTTGACCCACTCGTCTCCGGCGGCGGTGAGGTGGAGGGTTCCGCCGAAGTCCCGGTCCCCCAGGAGGGGGAGGTCGGGGAAGACCTTGGTGAGGGCGTCCTCCACATAGTAGCGGAGGTTGCCGGGACCCCTTTGGTCGGGGTGGGAGGCCAGGGCTTCCAGACGGGCCGTGGTCTCCAGGAGATCCCCCACGGGATAGGGATTCTTCTCCGTGTCCCATTCCCGGGAAAGGGCCTTCTGGACGCACTCCCGGCTTTCCTGCTCGAAGGCAGCCTTGTACGGGGAGTCCGCGAAGAGGGGAAGGACTCTCTGGAGACGCTGTTCCAGATAGTGGACTTCCTTGTTCAGAATCTCCTTGGCCATCAGGGGAAGGAGGAGAAAGGTGGAGGCCAGAAGGCAGGGGAGGGCTTTGGACATCGGGGTGGAGGATGGGCGGTAGGGGAGACGAGAAGGCGGCACCCCGTCGGAGGGGGGGGGCGGGATGCCGCGGGAACCTGGGGGAGAGCCGGGGGCTAGTCGTTCAGTTTCCAGCCGGTCCAGTCGTAGAAGTAGGGCTTCCAGTAGTAGTCGTTGTTCTCCATGACCTGCTCTTTGTTGATGTTGCTCACGTGGCCGTCGAACCAGAGGACATTGGCCCGTTTGGCGTGGATCAGGTGGATGGGATACCAGGTGTTGTCGTAGCCAGGATAGTACTGGCTCTGGGAGCCGGGGGAGAGGAGACGGGTGTTGTCAGAGGCCACCTGGTTGCTGTTGTTGGCGTTGGCCACGGAGTCGGCCACCCAGATTTGGGCGGAGGGGTTCTGCTTCTTGGTGGCCAGGGTGCTCCGCTTGAAGCCGACCCGGCTCATGGGCCACTGCTGCTGGACGGCCTCCACGCTCATGCCGTAGGAGGCGCACAGACGGCGCTCCACTCCCGTGGGAATTTTGTCCAAGGGGTAGGTGTTGGACTGGGCGGGGCAGACCAGGGCCTTGGGGGACATGTCGTAATCCTTCCACAGCTGGTAGTCCCATCCCATGTAGATGGCGTCGGGGGCAAAGGTCTGGCCTTCATATTGGTACCAGGCCATCATCAGATGATCGTCGCTGTCATCCGCGTAGATGGTCAGGAAGAGGCCGATTTGCTTCAGGTTGTTGGTGCAGCTGATGGCACGGGCCTTCTCCCGGGCCTTGGACAGGGCGGGAAGAAGCATGGCGGCCAGGATGGCGATGATGGCGATGACGACCAACAATTCGATCAGGGTGAATTTTTTTGCATAAGTGTTTGGATTTTAGGGTGTTACTTGAGTTTTAGAGGAGGCGTCGGGAAAAAAGGGGAGGCAAAGAAGGTTGGATTTTAGGGTGTTACTTGAGTTTTACGAGGAGGCGTCGGGGAACAAAGGGGGGCAAAGAAGGTTGGATTTTAGGGTGTTACTTGAGTTTTACGAGGAGGCGTTGGGGAACAAAGGGGAGGCAAAGAAGGGGGGCAAAGAAGGGAGGCGATTACGGGAAACGGAAGAAAAAGAGGGTGGCCAGGCGTCCCGCGCCGCCCACGGCCACGAGGGATCCGTCGGGATTCACGGCCAGGGAGGCGAGTTGAGGGTTGTTGGCCACCATGGGGTTACCGGGGGTGGCGCCGAAGACCCTTCCCAGATCCTGGAGGCCCTCCTTCAGGGAGAAGCGCGCCAGATGCCCCAGGTCGTCGTCATCTCCGCAGAGGGCGAAGGCGACCTTTCCGTCCTGGGAGACGGCCATGGCCCGGACGGGCCCCTGGCTTCCCACGGCGCCCAGGGAGAAGAGGGAGTTATCCCTGGGGTCCCAGAGGGAAAAGAGGGAATCAGCGCTTCCCAGGAGCCATTTTCCCCCGGCCATGGCCACGGCGGCGGTGATGGTGGCCAGCATGCCTCTTCCGGCCCGGGCTGGGAGGGGGAGTTCCTGGGGAAGGCGGGGAAGTTCCTGGGGGCGGGGCCTGGCATCGGGAGCAGGGTCCTGGCGGAGGAGCGTGCCCGCCGGGGAGACCAGGAAGCGGACGCCGCCGGCGATGGCTTCCCAGACCCCCTTCTCCCGATAGTGGAGGGTGTGGATGGTGTGGTCCGTCTGGGGGGGGAGGAGTTCCCAGAGGCGGCAGAGGCCGCAGGGGTCGGGGCGCACCTGGGAGCGGGCGTGGGCGTCCCGCCAGGCGGCGTCGTCCTGCATGTATTGGCGGAATCGGAAGTAGTCGGCGGAGTCGGCGGCGAAGTCCTTTCCCGGGTAGAATTCCGCCCCGTCGGCGAAGGCGCAGTAGTTCCAGGGATCCCGGCTGAGGGGGCGCTCCTCATGGCGCCGCCGGTAGACCTCCCTTAGGTCCAGGGAGACCATCCAGGCCATGTCCTCCCCGTGGTTCCCGTTGGGGTAATGGAGGGTGTCGTTGGCATCCAGGGCGACATGGCAGATCATGGCGGTGGAGAAATGGTCCGCCCCCAGGAGCCCCATGAACTCCACCTCCTGCCCGTGACGGTAGTCATAGCGGTAGAGGTGGGCGGCGCCGCCGGGATAGTCGTTGACGCTTTCCCGAGCCACGATGAACCAGAGGACCCCCTGGGAATCGAAGACGTGCCCCTTGTGAATGCCGGGAGGGGCGTCGCGCCACTCTCCCCTGGGGGAGAGATCCGCCTCCTGGGTGATGGCACGGGTGGCGGGATCCAGCCGGAAGAGTTTGTCGCTGAAGTGCATGGTGAAGTAGAATGCCCCGTCGGGCCCTTGGCAGACATGGGCGATGACCCGATGGAGGTTCCAATTGCGGACAGGCTCCGGCTCCGAAGCCACGGGGCCCAGGTCCCGCACCTCCAGCGTCTCCGTGTCCACTCGGAAGACATGGCCGGATCGACTGCTGGTGTAAATCCCGCCGCAATGGTCCGAAAAGAGGCAGTAGGACCCGAATTCCGTAATCTGCCCCAGGGGGGTGACCTCCAGGGTGTCCAGGGACATGCGGAAGAGGTCCCCCCGAAGGAAGGTGGTGAAGAACAGTGCGTTGTGGGCCTCGTCGTAGCAACTGCCGTAGATGGAGTCCCGCTTCACGGGAACCCCCAGGTTG
>JAEDNB010000209.1 GCA_016302725.1 Lentisphaeria bacterium | reverse complement strand
CTCATCACCTACCTCTTCCTCCAGGACTGGCGCGCCACCCTGGTGCCCGCCATCGCCATCCCCGTCTCCCTCCTGGGCACCTTCACCTTCATGGCCATCCTGGGACTCTCCATCAACACCCTGACCATGTTCGGCCTGGTGCTGGTCATCGGCTCCCTGGTGGACGACGCCATCGTGGTGGTTGAGAACTGCCAGAGCCTCATGGCCCGGGAGGGGCTCACCCCCCGGGAGGCCTCCCTCAAGACCATGGAGCAAATCACCGGCGCCATCATCGCCACCACCCTGGTCACCGTGGCCTGCTACGTCCCCCTGGCCTTCTACGGCGGCATGGTGGGGCGGATCTACATGCAGTTCGCCGCCACCATGTGCATCTCCCTGTGCCTGTCCACCTTCGTGGCCATGACCCTCTCCCCGGCCCTCTGCTCCCTGATTCTGCGCCCCCCCCGGGGAAAGGCCCCCCTCCTCTTCCTGCCCTTCAACTGGACCCTGGACCTGGTGCGGCGGGTGTATCTCCTGGGGGTGCGGCTCATGGTGCGCCAGGGCCTGGTGACCCTGCTCCTGCTGGCCGCCTTCGTCGCCGGCATCTGGTTCTTCTCCCGCCGGGTGCCCTCCAGCTTCCTTCCCACCGAGGACAAGGGCGCCCTCCTCTGCAACGTGGAACTGGCCCGGGGCGCCACCCTGAACCGCACCACCGCCGCCCTGGAGGAATTCCGCCAGGCGGTGGCCGCCGTCCCCGGTGTGCGGAACGTCATGTGCGTGGCCGGCTTCTCCCTTCTTTCGGGCCAGGGCGAATCCTGCGGCTTCTGCATCGTGGACCTGGAGGATTGGGATGACCGGAAGGGGCCGGGGATGGACATCTTCTCCATGAAGGAAAAGGTCCAGGCGGCGGTGGACCAGATCCCCGCCATCCAGTGCATGGTCTTCACGCCCCCCGCCATCCAGGGCCTGGGCGCCACCGGCGGGGTCACCTTCAACCTCTGCAACGACGGCACTGCCGACACCCTCGACCTGGCCTCCTTCGCCCAGCGCTTCGCCGGCGAACTCTCCTCCCGTCCCGAGGCCGCCTACGCCATGACCACCTTCTCCTCGGACACCAGCCAGCTCCTCCTGGAAATCGACCGGGAAAAGGCCCAGACCCTGGGGCTCTCCGCAGGGGAAATCTTCCAGGCCCTCCAGTTCAACCTGGCCTCCTACTACGTCAACGACTTCAACCTGGAAGGGGAATCCTTCTACGTGAAGATGCAGTCCGCCCGGGAAGACCGGGCCACCCTGGACAGCATCCGGGACCTCCTCATTGGAAACCGCCAGGGACAGATGGTCCCCCTCTCCTCCGTGGGCACCCTGTCCTACACCGTGGGCCCCCGCCGCATCGAGCGCTTCAACAAGATGACCAGCGCCGGAATCCAGGCCCAGGCCGCCCCGGGGTACACCTCCGGCGCCCTCATGAAGGCCATCGAGGAGATGGAGCTGCCCCCGGGATACTCCATTGAGTGGACGGACATGAGCTACCAGGAACGCCAGAACCAGGGCAACCTCCTCCCCATGATGGTGGTGGCCATGATTTTCGCCTATCTCTTCCTGGTGGGGCAATACGAGTCCTGGGCCATCCCCGTCCCCGTGATGCTCACCGTCTTCACCGCCCTCCTGGGGGCCTTCATCGGCCTGGACCTCTGGGGGGAGTCCCTCTCCATCTACGCCCAGCTGGGCCTGGTCATGCTCATCGGCCTGACCGCCAAGAACGCCATCCTCATGGTGGAGTTCTCCAAGGGCGAGCGTGAGCGAGGCCTCTCCGTCTACCAGGCCGCCGAAAACGGGGCCAGCCTCCGCTTCCGCGCCGTGCTCATGACCGCCTGGAGTTTCGTCTTCGGCGTCCTTCCCCTGGTCATGGCTTCCGGCGCCGGCGCCGGAAGCCGCCGCGCCATCGGCATCACCACCTTCAGCGGGATGCTCCTGGCCTCCACCCTGGGCCTGCTCATGACCCCGGCCCTGTATGCCGTCTTCCAGCGGATCCGGGAAGCCGGCAAGAGACTCCTCCACCTGGGCGGCTGACCACAACACCCCTGCCCACACACGCCTCCGCCCCGGAACCCCGCTCCCTGGCCCCAAGAGGGCCGGGGAGTTTTTGCATGGGGCGGAACATAGGCGCGGCGCCCCGGGGGAAATTGCCTGGGCATTCCCTGGCCGGAAGAGGCTTGGGGGTATATTAACGAGGTATACCAAAGCCGGGCCTTCCGCCCCTGCCTTCCCTTCCCTTCCCTTCCCTTCCCTTCCCTTCCCCTCCCTCTCTATGCAGGCCTCTTCCCCAGACCCCTCCCTGAAGGAACTCACCCAGGGCTTCCTGGAGCATTTCCACCACGCCCCCACCCTGATGGCCCAAGCCCCCGGGCGCCTGGAAATCCTGGGCAACCATACGGACTACAACCAGGGCACCGTCCTCTCCGTCGCCATCGACCGCTACGCCACCGTGGCCGTCGCCGGGAATCCCCAGGCGGAGGACGGAATGGCCTGCCGTCTCCACGACGTGAAGGGGGACTCCAGCCGCACCTTCCGCCTGGACGCCCTGGACCAGAAGCGCCCCCGGGATTGGGCAAACTACATCAAGGGCATCGTCTGCGAGTTCAACGCCAGGGGCCATGTCATCCCCCCCTTCGACATGGCGGTGACGGGGAACGTCCCCCTTTCCGCGGGGATGAGCAGTTCCGCCGCCCTGGAGATGGCGGTGGTGAAGGCCCTGGACGCCCTGTGCGGCTCCCGCCTGGAATGGCTGGAGATGGCGCGCATCGGCCAAGGCAGCGAAAACAACTACGTGGGCGCCAACACGGGCCTCATGGACCAGTTCAGTTCCCTGAAAGGCCGCCGCGGACACCTCATCCTCTCCGATTTCCGCACCCTCCAGGTGGAAAACGTGCCCGTTCCGGAAGGAACCGCCTTCGTGGTGGCCAACTCCAACGTGAAGCACAACCTGACCAATGAATACAACGAGCGCAGGAAGGCCTGCGAGACGGCCGCCAGACTGCTGGGGGTGACGGCCCTGCGGGACCTGTCCCCCGCGCAGCTGGAGGCCGGGCGCCCGAAGCTGCCGGAGGTGGTCTACCGCCGCGCCTGCCATGTGGTGGGGGAAATCGACCGGGTGGAGAAGGGTTGCCGCGCCCTGGAGGCGGGGGATGTGCGCGCCTTCGGCAGGCTCATGGACCAATCCCATGACTCCAGCCGCATGAATTTCGAGAACAGTTGCCCGGAACTGGACGCCCTGGTGGAGATTGGGCGGAGCCTGGAAGGGCACCTGGGCGCGCGCCTCTCCGGAGGCGGCTTCGGCGGCATCACCGTCCACCTGGTGGAGGCCGAGGCGGCGGAGCGCTACGCCCGCCTCCTCCAGGAGGGGTATCTCCAGAAGACCGGCCTGGAAACCCACCCCATGCTCCTCACCGCAGGGGACGGCGCACGGCTTCTCCCCCGGGG